>JAJOKY010000023.1 GCA_021129615.1 Minisyncoccota bacterium
ATCTAATACTACTTGCTTAACTGCCTGCTCTTTTTCTAACTGAAAAGTTTTACAAGATTTAGCAATCTCATTTTCAATCTCTTTTTCGGTCATCTCTAAAGGAAAAGCGTGATTGATTGTTTCGACCTTTTTATTTTTGTCGTAAAATTCTGCTTCTACGACAAAGCGATTTGTTTCTCTCTCTATTTTTGTGATTTTGTAATTCATAATTATTGTTAAGAATTAAATGTTTTACAACCTTTTAGACATAATAAATATACAAAACCGCATTAGCCCCCGCTCCCTGGTCTAAAGTAACAGAAACTCCATTACTCGTAGTTGGAGCAGAAATCTGTTCCCAATTCTCTGTATCCACACCATCAACCGTGTTGGCAGATAATTTAACAATCTCATCTCCTGATTGAGCAGTAGCATTATCATACAGAATTACAGTTGTAGCGGCAGTTCCAGCAACTAATCTTGTCCCTACAATCCTAAATTGTCCACTTAATACTCCATTTGTTGAAGCTGTAATTTTTTTAATTGGCATATTATTTTTCTTCTTTTATTAAGAATTAAACATTTTACGACCTTTATAAAGAAAAGGTTTTATTTTCCACAAGGAAGAAGGAAAAACCTTTAAAAACCTAAATCGTATTCTTATTACCCGTTACTTAACTAAGGTTACTGTGAATCGCAAAAGCCTCAAGAGCGTTACGGACTTCTACAGTGTATGTTCCACTTAACATTGCTTCAATCAATCTTCCAGTCTTTGCTAAATCTTCAAGAGCCACAGCATCAGTTTGAAGCGGTCCAACTGTAATCCTATTCAAGTCACCAACAACATAAATATCGTCAGGAACGTGAGGATTAACAATAATCTCTACTTCAAACCCCAAATCAGAAATAAATCTTTCTACAACATAACCAGCAGATTTACTATCAAAATCCATTCTTCGGTAAGCTTGGTCAAAAGTAGAAATGTTTCTCTTTTGTTTACCACCAACAAGAAGGAACAATCTTCCACCAGCAACCATACCACCATCATCCCAAATTTGCTTAATACTGGCATTCAAAACACTCGGACTAATTGCTTCAGGAGTAGTATTAGTATTACCACCTGACTGAGAAACAAATTCAATCAAACCACCAAAAGACGAATAATCAGCAGAACCACCTTCAGTGCCAGACCTAATAGAGTTAATCAAAGCACTATCAAGCTGTCTCATAAACTCTTTTAATCGGTATGCAGATTGATGAGAGAATTCATTTGGAATAGCAGCGTGGTCAACCGCCTGACGTCTTCGAGTAATGGCAATTCCATAACCCATTGTCATCAAGTAGTTAAATGGACCAGTTCTTTCAGCAGACCAATCTTCTCCATCTGGTTTCCAAGATTCTTGCTTGGTATGAGCAATAATCATTATAGAAAATCCAGTAGAAGGAGAAGTTCCGTGTTCTTCACCAGAAGTAGAACCGTGACCTCTTTCAATTGTTAGGGTATCAGCAGAAACATTAGTTACTCTCATTACTTCTGTCTTTCCAGCAGCCGCATCTTTGAACAAAGTTCCAATTTTGAACCTAACTCCGTGTCCAGGGCTAACATCAAGAGAAGTTTCAGAGGCATCCAAATAACCAGCCGCAGTATTAGGAGTAGTAGCAGTATTCGGATTTAGTTGGTCTTCGATCCAGCTATGCTTTAATTGAGTAGCAACTAAACCTCCTGCTCCTATCCTTTGAAGCAAAGCAGTATTATCAGTTCTAATAATTTCAGCTAACTCTTCAGACAAATCTAATTTCTTAACATTAGTCGGAATATTATAAGCGGGTAGTCCCGTTGCAGTAGATAAAGGCATATTTAATTTTGGAGGAATTAAAACTTAAAGGAGAGACGACCTATTATCCTACAAGCCTGATTTTAGAACGGATTGATTTTTCAACTGCATCAACTCCGCCTTCTTTCAAAGCTTTTTCGGAAAAAGTTTCGGTCTTTGGAGATTCAGCCCCAGAGGGTTGAACCACATCAGCCCTAAACTCTTTACCCTCTCCTTCTTTGGGTTTTTCTTTGGGTTGAGTTTCCTTCTTCAAAGAAGAAACCCTTTTGTCCAACATATCTTTTACTTGCTCTACAGTATCTTCAGCATCTATAGCATTTTCTACCAAAGCAAGCGGATTTTTCCGAAGAACTTCTTTTAAGGTTACATCTTTTTTAAGAACTTCCTGATATTCAGGATTATCCCAAACAAGATTACTAATAGCTAACCTTGCAACCATCTCCTCCTCTACTTCTTTAGGAGTAGATTCAGGTGGCAGCTCTTCATCTATCCCTATTTC
Organism: Minisyncoccota bacterium; assembly: GCA_021129615.1. Lineage (GTDB taxonomy): Bacteria > Patescibacteriota > Minisyncoccia > Minisyncoccales > CSSED10-335 > JAJOKY01. The sequence continues at coordinate 2,314 of JAJOKY010000023.1, forward strand.
TCCGCTTCTTATCTTTTCAATCCTTTGCTCCAACCTCTCTCTTGTAATTCTTTCTATTCTCGCTTTTTTGTCGGCTTGAGATTGCAAATTCTTCTGCTTTTCAAGCTCTTTTTTAAGGACATCAACCTTGCCCTCCAACTCTGCTACCTTTTTTTCTTCGGGGGAAGAAGTTGGTTCTTCCTTTGGTTTTTCCGAAGTAATTGCTTCCTTCTCCTTTGAGGCAGTAGCTTCCCCTTCTTTTGGAGTAGGAGTAGTGGCTTCATCAACCATACTTTTTACGAATTTCTTATTGATTCAAAATCCGTATATTAAATTATTATTTCTTTTTTTTACGATATTTTTTTAAAGTTTTCCAAAATCCTTCAATCCTTAAATTTTTTCGCATTGCCCTTCCTTCAGGAGTTGCCATACCTCTTTTTTCCATTCGTTCACCATATTCTCCACCAGCTAAATGCCAACGAATCCTTTTTTTAATTTCTCTTGGCGTCTGAAGTATTCCTTTAAAAGTTTCTATTACTAAACCCTTCGGACTTTTTAAATGCTCAGCTCGTTTTTTTAATTGGGCTGCTTCTCTCTGGTATTTTTGAATACGAAATTTTCTTCTATTTTTTATTTTCATACTATTTTCTCTATAACAAAATTTAGTAAATTTGTCAAGAATAGAAATTAAGACACTCCCCATTTTAATAATAAATAACCTCCAATTATAACAAAAAGAAATGGAGCTAATATTATTAAAAACCCAACTATAAATTCCAAAATATATCTTAAAATACCTTTAATCATTTTTTTCTTTTTTCTAATTCCTTTTTTATTCTTCTTCGCTGTTCCTTTCTTAATGCTCTTTGTTCCTTTTGCTTTCTTCTATAATACCATCTTCTTTGTTGAATAGGGTCATAAGAATATTGTTTAAGTCCTAAAATAGCATCTAAAATAGCATCAAAGGTTGTTGCATCTTCTTTTGTCAACCTCCTTGTATATCCCATAATTCTTAAATTACCTAAAAGTGTTTTCTTTAATGCTTCTCTAAAAACCTTTTCTTCAGGAAGATTGGGGTCAATAATATCTCTACCCATAAAAAGACTATAATTCATAAGAGGTTCAAATGCTAATTTAATCCCTGGATGTAAAGCAGAAAACCATTCTCGTATAACACCAGGGTCTTTCAAATTCAAACGAGCCAAATCTTGAAAAGCAAAATCAAAATTCATATAAACAGGTTTATCTTTCCGTTCCCAGGGCATTCTTGTAAACACTTCTCTTTCTCTCATCCAGTCTGGCAAATACCTTTCATCAGGTATTTCTGATAAACTTTCAAACGCTGCTTGGGTTTTTCTGACTGCAGCAAACTTTCCAGGTTGTTTAAAAAGTTGTTCAATTTGTAAGGGCAAATTTTTCCTAAGCCAGGTGTAGAATGGGACCACCCTTCTCATTACCTTTCTTTCAAAGGCAGTATTACCACTTAAATAAATTGTTCCATTCCTTCTTGCAACCAATGTTTGATTTTTTGAACTTACACACCATATTTTATCATTATACTTTATTTTTTCTCTTTTGAATTCATCAACATAAACATTTTTAGAAGTATAAATACTAACTCTATTATACACTTTCCCTTTTCTTGTTTCTTTTCTACAATTAGACCTCTTACCAATTAAAAAAAGTAGAACTTGAAACACTCCAGCAAAATCATTTCCTTTTTGCGTAAATACTTCGTGATTATTTTTATGATGTTTAGTTCCATCCGTAATCATTAATATTTCATATAACAACCTTAATTGTTTATTTGTCAACCTCAACAAAAAATCAACTGTTAATTGCTTATCTGGAAACATATCAATAATCTTATGAGCTAAATCCTTACCAATATAAAAAGAATGAATATTATTATCTCTCTTAAAAATATATTCTGTAAATGTTCCTTGATATTCTTTTTGAATTTTTTGCCAACATTTTCTTAATCTATCAACTTTATTTTTATTAACAACTGATTGATATACCTGAATTGATTTTCCTTGATGAGAATAATTCCCTTCTGTTAAAATCCACCCAATCAATTCCACAAAAGTATCACTAAAAATCTTTTCTTTTATTGGATTATTATAATTACAAGACTGAACTTTTAACTTAACCCTTTTTATATTATTCGTTTCTACTAACGAATACTTATCTCTTTTAATAATATTATGATTTCCCTTCTTACCAATATCACCATAAACAATCCATTTATGTTTATCTGTTATCATTGCATTAAATCTTGTAGAATGCCAATAATTTAATTCACCATTAAAGTCTTGTATATGAATATAATTTATATCATTCCATTCAAGATAATCTTTTTTAAGATTAAAAGAAAGAACTTTTAATCCAGCCTGAATATCAAACCATCTTTTCCAGCCCTTATTAGTTAAAATCTCTGTTTCTTTATCAAAACAAAGCTCCCCATAATCAAAAAGGAATTTTTTCGTATGCCTTGTCGCCGAATGTATATCAATTCCCTTGTCAAGTTGGTCTAAAAATAAAGCAAAACGGGCGTTATTCTCTACTGCTGTTCCTGCTCCTCTTGGTAATTCCATTGTAATGTTCCTCGCCATATCCCTATATTTTGCTTTTTCAGTTAATCTTGGTTTAACCCCTGTTGTAACAGCTATCTCTCTGGTAATATCTTTTCCCAATTCTGCCCCATACCAACCACGATTTAGAACTCCTGTTTCCAATCCTTCTTGATATAATTTTGATGCTTTATATTTCTTGCCAGCTAAAGTTACTGTAAAATCATCAGTAGCTTTCATCAATTTTGCTGGAACTCTTGTTAAAGTTCTTCCTAATCTTCCAGCCTTAGTAGTGCTATAACCATACATCTGAATCCTCATCGCTGTCGTAAATCTGCGTGGGTCTTTTAGCCCTCCTAAAAAAGTTAACCATAAATTAGACATAGCATTTCTTGAATGATAAGCTGGAAACCAAGAAGTAACTGAAGTTTTCCAAAAATTTGTAACACTATCAATATGTCTTATTAGCCCCTTTTGAATCACATCCCTTGTAAGATATGGAGACATTGCATTCATTACATCAGCCACCTCATCAGGCATTAAATAAACAGGAACATCATCTGAAATTTTAAAAGTTGTTTTAATAGTATTAGGCCTTAATTTCATTACTGTTCTATCTAAAAATGCCTCTCCCTGTGTTTCAAATAATTTCTTCATCGCTCTTTCATTGCCCATTTGAACTACTTTTGTTTTTTTAGAATTATACAAAGGATAAAACCTTGCCCCTCCTCTCGGGAGATAAAGTCCCATTCCCTCTGGCAATCTTCCAAGTTTCATTGCCTTATTAAATGATTTTTTATCCATTGGAGTTCCAGTTAAAGAAAGCATTTTTTGGACATAGTCATCAACAGCAATTACTTTTTTAGAATAAGCATTTCTTATACCTACAGCAACAGCAAAATCTTCTATTGGCTGCCAACCAGCCTTTATCGCTTCATCCATTGTTTCAAATATTCTTGATTTTCCTGCTCGGTTTCTGGCAACAATAGGATGAGGAACATCTCTTCCCAACATCCCAGCTAATCTTTTTGGATAATAATGAGGAATATACCCTAATCTAAAAGTTTTAAGCAACCCTCTTTGAGCTTCTGGCTCTGTAATTTCCTTAAAAATAAACTTCTGAACATCCTCAGCTTTTCCAACCAAATGTTTTGGAAGCAACGTTGATAAAGGAACTTTTTTCTTTGCTGCTTGCTCTATTGACCTTGAAATCAATTCTCTATCAACAAGTCTGGGAACTGCTTTAGCCATTTCTTTTGTCTTTGTCATTGCTAATTGCCCACCTAAAAGAATTCTCTCATTAGCTTGTTGACGATAAAGGACAGCCAAATTTTTCTGCAAAGGAGTTAACTTTTTAGCTTTCTTCATTATAAAATCATCTCCAATAAATGCCTCTCCAGCCCACCTAAAAGGTTGTCTTCTTGTAAATTTCCCCCAAGCTTTTCCAGTCATTTTACCTGTTTGATAAAGAATGTCAGAAACTACTGGAATCTTTTTACCAAAAATTCTAACTGCTGTTTTATCAACATATTCATCTGGATTTTTTAACGCAGTTCTTAAAACCATTTCTTCTATTTCATCTACAGCCAACTTTCTCGCCATCTTCTTATCAACAACACCAGCTTTCAAATGCTTTTTTGTGAACATTGATAAATTCTTTTTCAAAGCTGCTTTTTTCAATAATCTTCCTTTTTTATTCAAAACCGTCGATCCCAATTTTGCTCCTGCACTTTTCCCAAAAGTCATATAGGTCAATGGGTCTAATCCAACATCCAAAGCAAAACCTGCGATTGACCTAACATATTTATTTTTCACACCAGCACTCTCTAAAACATCACTATAAAAAACTCTTTCTTTTCCCCTAAGTCCTCTATAAGATGCTCTTAATGCCTCCCTTATACCTTTTCCTTCTACTATTGCTTTAGAAAAAGAAGCTGAAGCATAAGTAGGTCTTGTAATAAAATCAAGAGCCTTCATTAAAGTTCCTTCTGGTTCTCGTATAGCCCTACCGTGTTGAGGAGTAAAAACCCCCACTTCATTTCTCGGATGTGGAGATGTATGCAATGTTTGTATTTCTCTAAGTTTTTCTAATTCTTCTGGAGTAAATGCCATAATTAAAATTTTGGCAACCTTTCAATTGGTAACCCTTTAATAAACTTTTTTGATTCTTCTGTCATAATATCAGAAGGAATACCTGTTATTATTGGTTTTTTTTCTTTCATCCGCCCATATTTTGCATCTATTTCTTTCATCCGTCGTCTTTCCCTTTCACTTATTCCTCCTATCCATTCTCCTATCCTTTCACCTATTCCTCCTATCCATTCTCCTATCCCTTTCTGTCCTTCCAACCGTTCTTCCAACATTCTTAATCTTTGTTCTCTAGGCATTTTTCTTTCTTCTGCCCATCTTTCTACCCCTCTTCTCTGCCATTCTCTCATTCTCCTTGGTGTTCCCAATAACTCTCTTCCAAAAGCATTCCAAAAATTGAATTGTTCAGTTTCATTTTCTCTGGAAAATCTCTCTCGGATAAATTCCTTAAAAGGTGTAACTGCTCCTGCCAAAGTATTCAATTGTTCGTCTGGACTTAATTGATATACTTTATCCTCTTGGAAACCTAATTCATTCTTCCATTTATCTGACTTTATAGAAGTAAATGTCATATCTTGATTAACATAATAAAATTCTCCTCTATCATTTTCTACAAAAGTACCAGGATTAATTTCGTGGATACTGGCGTGTCGTATATTTTGATAACTAAAATTATCTACATCGCCTGTAAATCTCTCACCATCATATTCAAAATCTACTCCCGCAAAGTTATATTTATCTCCAAACATAGCATTTGCTCGTATAAAATATGTTGATAATCCTTCTACTAAATCATCTCCAGTTCCTAAAACAGGATTTCCTTCTGCATCAGGAACAATAGTAAATTTCAAATTTGTCGGTTTCATATGACTAATTTGCTTATCAGCCTTACTAACAATCCGCATATTCTTTACTTTCCCCATATAAGGAGTATAAACTACCGCATATTCTCCTAACCTACGAGCACCCCTTGCTCTTACCTTTTCATCCATAGAACCCAATTCTTCAAACCCTCTATTTATCTCAGCATATTTAAACTCTTCCATTTCAAAATCTCTTATCAAATCCTCAAGGGCACTAGTATCTATATGATGTCTTTTGAAAATTTCAAGTAAATCATAAACATTATTTACATCTTCTCCTAATGCTGTTCCATAAAGAACATCTCCATATTTTATTTGAGCCATTGTGGCATAATGATAAGGGTCTTGTGGAGTTTCAAACTGAATAAACCTTAAATCTTGCTCTATCAACTGCTTCAAATCTGTAGTATCTATATCTTTTCTTCTGGCTAATTGAGTTCTTAACTTCTTAATTTGGAAATCAATTAAATCAGCTTGTGCCTTTCTCCTTTCTCTATCTGTGATATAAGGATTTCTTAAAATTGCAGCAGTATCAGCTATAGCTTTATCCCAACCAGCAGGACTATAAATCTCACCTCCTTGGTCTAAGGCTTCTTGTCTTAATTCAATATCTCTCATATCAGACATTATCCTATAATAATCTGCTGTTTTTCTGGCTCTTGGGAATAAAATTGGACGAAAATTAAATGTTGGCATATTTATTTTAGAGGAAGAACTAACTTCTGTCCGACCTTTAATTTTTTAGCGGTTTCTTCAGTAAAAGCAATTCCTTCAGGAGTTTTTAACTCTTTCCATCTTCTTCCTGCTCCTAACTCTCTCTGAGCAATATCCCATAAGGTTTCTCCTCTTTTTACTGTAACTATTTTAGGTTCTATTTTTGGTTCTTCTACCTTTGGCTCTTCCGCCTTTGGCTTTACTTTAACCTCTGGCTTAACTTCTACTGGCGGAACATCTACCTTGACATCTTTCTTAATATCTGGTTTAATTTCTGGTTTAACTTCAGGTAATCTCAACCTTGCCCCAGTAAAAATTCTATCTGGGTGTTTAATTTGAGGATTTAATCTCATCAATTCTTCTACCGTAGTTCCGTATTGTTGAGCTAATCCGCTCAATGTAGCCCCTCTTGGAATAGTTATTTCTTCTTTTGGAACTACATCCTTTACTGGCGGAACATCTGCTGATGGTTTTATCTCTGCTTTAACTTCTGGCTCAACAAATTGTTCTTTAACAATTTCTTCTGGTCTTTTTTCAAGCATCTCTTCTGGTTCAATTTCAGTAACTACCGCAGGTGCTTGAACTTTAAGCCACTCTGTAATTTCAGCAGTTGTAGGGAAGCGACCTTCTCTTTCTTGGAAATTTTGCATCCAAGATTGAAGTTCCCCTGCTATTTCTGTTGTATGATGAACTCGTTTTTGAACCAATAAAGTATTTAATCTCTGAAAATCAGGAGATAAAGAAACATCAGCCCCGAATAGAGTTTCAAGATTTTTATACTTCTGCATAGCTCTTTGATAATTGGCTTCAGTAGCTAAATCTGGTGTAGCTAAATATTCTTGAGCAATTATACTCTTTGAAGCAAGATTCAAGGCATTAATAACTGTATCTTGAACTGCTGAAGTTACAATTTGTGGGAAAATCTCCAACTCAGGATGAGTCCTTAATATCTGATTTTTAGCAACTAAATTCTCTAAATAAGAATCAGGAAGTATTCCTAATTTATTCCACATAAGGGTTGCTTCTTTTTTATTTTCTGAAACATACTCGTTCACAAAATCACCTAAAATATAATTATTCAAAGTAGTTGCCCAAAATTCTCTTTCAGAATCATATCTCACACCACCAACATTAACTGGCAAATCAAGGTCACCCTTATCTTTAAACCCAGCAAATACTTCCAATTTCCACAAAGAAGGATTAGCCCTTTCTTCACTAACCGCATTCATTACCATCCAATTCATCTTATCTTCTATTGTAACTTCTAACCTTTCTTTTGTTAATGTCCTTAATTGTAATTCATAAGCAGTCCTTAAAACATCATCTCTTTGAATTTCAGGTTTACCCAATTGAGCATTCACTAAAGCAATTGCATCATCCAAAGACTTAGCAGTCCTATCATCTTTCTTAAAACTTATCTGAGAATCTATAATCATCCTATCTTGCCTTGTTTTTTCTTCAGAAACCTTAAGAATTTCATCTTGAATCTCATCTCTAATTTCTCTATTCCATCCTTGTTCTAAAGTATTTTGTAAATATTCTAAATGGTCTGCTAATGTTTTTTTTCCAGTAACTAATTCTTGTAAAAAAGCATAATACTGGTCTCTAAACTCTCTTGCTTTAACCAACTTTCTCAAAGAAGAAATTGAAGTTTTTATCTCATCTATAAAATCTAAATCAGGATAAGTTTTTTCTTGCTCTTCTTTTAATTGTCTTTTCCTATAATCTAATTGGTCTTTCCAAGATAAATCTTCATCAACTACTCTTCTTTGAAAAACAGCTTCTCCTGTTGCCTGAATCCTTTTTCGGGAAAGAGTAAAACTATTAAGTCGTGTCTTGACAATTTCAGATAAATCTATTGTAAATTCTTTAACTCTTTCTACTGACATAAATTTCTATTAATTTTTAATAAAAATATCTTAACGCCCCCTAAATCCTTTTTGGGCTATCGCCCCTTCTGGAGATTCGGGTGATTGTTGAGGAACTCCAGGAGCCGCCATTGGTAACTCTTCTCCTGCTTCGTGTCCTGCTCCACCCGCAGCTTCATCTAATATAGGTCCTCTTTCTGGACCTTCCTCTCCCCGACCAGCTATTGCCTGAGCTATCATTTGCTGAATCTGCATTCTCATTTGAGGACTTCTTGAAATCTCTATCATTAAACTGGTATCTTCCCACTCCTTTTTCATAATCTTTTGTTCCTCTTTTGGAGAAGGAATACCAAGATTCTTCATTGTTGTATATTGCGACTGAAGTTTCATATTAAATTTGTTAATCTCTTCCATCACATCTCTAATCAAAACTGAAGGGAAGAAAATATCAGTTTTATAATACCCCTGTATTAAAAATTTAGCAGCAGGAACATAAACTTCTACCAATCTTAAAATACTGGCATTCAACTTTTTCAAAGCAACTCTCCAATATTGCTGTTTATGTTTAACTTTATTATTCACCCCCTGCATTAAAACTGATAAAGCTCTACCAGTAGCCCTTGCTGTCATAGCTCCTCCATAAAAGATTTCAGAAATCATTGATAAATGATGAATATCATTTTTCCGACTGGCAGTATATGTATCAAAAGGGGCAGTAGATTGTCCCATTGGGTCGGGCCACAACCTATCTTCTGCTCCTAATTTAATCATTTCCGCCTGACCTGCGTGATATTCTACTGGTTCTCCTTCACCTGAATAAAAAATGTGAGGCACTGCCACTTGATTAATTTTTCCTCTGGTAGCACAGACAGTTTCATTATATTCTACTTGCGGGTCAAGCATATCTTCAATATCAGAAACCCCCCAGGGTCTTGTCGGATGAGACATATTTTTAACAAAAATACCAGGAATAAAATCCCAATTGTGTTTAGCAAAATCTACTATCTTATTGTCAATCATTGCTAACATATACTTACTATCCCAATAAATCTGAATCGTGCACATTGGATAACCAGTTGGTTTTTTATACCCAATTGGCTGAGAGGAAACAAAGCTTACTATTCCCCTTTCCTTCATTTGCTCTTTATAAATTTCCTCTGCCTTTTTTACTGAAACTCGGTAATGAAAAATAAAGCCCTCCATTTCTGTAAAATCTTCGTCAGACCAAAGAGGTCGCACATTTTCTACCCTTTTTACATTCTTAAATCTAATTCTTGGGATTTTTTTTCCTTCAACTTTAACCCATTCAACATAAGGACCAAAAATAAAACAGTCCCCCAATAAACTTTGGTTCTGGACTGCCTCAGCAAAAACAACTGGATATTCATTATCCTCTTTAATTGCTCCTAAAAGTTTTTCCACTTCTTCTGACCGAGCTATTTCTATATCATCTGTATTATCTCTTGGCGGAATATCATCTTCAGGCGGCTCGCTAGCAAGAAAAGATGTATAATTCAAAACTGTTGTCCGACAATAATTATAAACCCTTTCTGGCGTGCCATCATCCTTAAAATAAGACCAATGGTCTCCTTCAAAAAATCTTCTTAGGTCATTATAGCCAGCAATTTTCTTACCTTTTCCTAAAGCATTACTAACACCACTCACTCTTTCTGCATAATCTTGATTGAGTTCACTATCACGACCAATAACATAATTTCTAAGAGTTTCTTCGGTTATATCATCTTCAATAAGTGGATTGATTTCTGCCATTTTTTTGTAAAAAGAAAAAATAAATTATTTATAAAAATTAGTTAGAGAAAACTTTTTAATTTTACTTGCCTTTAAATACTTTTCAACATACCAAGCTAACATTGCGAAAACCATCACCCAATCTTGTTTAATTTTCCTATCTTCTAATTTATAAGAAGCTAACTGCTTTTCTAATTTTGGCAAGTAATAACTCTTTAATTTACCCATAGCAGATTCTTCACCAAAAGTCAAACGTTTTCTAAGATTATTCCTTAATCGCAACTGCAGAAAAAACAAAGCATCTGATTTATTCCCCTGTCCAAAAATAATTGGAGAAAATTGTTTTAACATTTTTTTAAAAATCGTGCCCCCCATCTCTGTTACATCCATTACCATAGGAGCATCATTATAAGTCATCCGTTTAAAACTCGCCATAGCCATTAACTCAATCGGGTCTCCTCCCTGTTTAGAATAAGCATCTACCACTTCCACATTATTTAAATCCGTGACATCAGCTATAAAAATTACCGTCTCATCCCCTCCATCTGCTACACCCCAATCAATTACTTCAACATATTTTCTATCAAGCTGACTATCAGTTGGTCCTTTTTTGTCATTCCATATCCCTTCTATAACATCAGGTGGAAACATTCTGTCAGACGAAGCTAAGAAAACACCTTTAATAACCTGAAGATACTTCATTGGCGATACTCTTTTTAATCTTTCAATAAATTCATATCTTTTACGTTCTGGAATAAAAATATTTTCTTGATAAAAACCCTCAACTAAATGCCACTCACCTTCTTTTTTCTCCTCCTGTGCTCGTTTAGCCGCAGTATAAAGATGATACCAATACTGTTGAGATTTGCCCAATTCATCAGGAGTAGATACCAAAACAACCCAACCAGAATATTTAGCAGTTCTTGAAAAAATACGAGCACCAAGTTCTTCCTCAAGATGGTGTGATTGAACCGCCTCATCATAAGTAATAAGAGCAAATTGTTTCCCAGCCAAACCAGATGCCTTATCAGCTGCAGTAGACAAACACCAAAAAGAAGAATTATTTCTGAAATCTATCCTACCAAGAACTTCATTTTTTCCCTCCCAAAACCATTTAATTTTACAATCGTTAATATAACGCTTTCCTTCTATTTCCCAAGAAAATTGTGAACGCAAAATCTCTTCTACATAACGAAATGCTTCTGAAGACTGACGAGAAATCGGTGAAATGTTCAATGTTTCATATCTCGCTTTTTCTATTAACTCTGGTTTTCCATCTAACCCTTTTTTATAAAAATTAAACCAAATGTGAACTATCGCAATAGCAACAGTTTTCCCAACCTGATTAGCTGTTACCCATAAATTCTGTTTCGACCATTCAACAAAATCAACATTCTTTTTTCTACATTTACATAAAGATAATAATGCCCTTTTCTGAAAAGGATTAAGGGCAAGCCCTAAAATATTTTCAGCAAAAAAAATAGGGTCGCCTTCACCTAATAATAACAGAAGCTTGTCCATCCTGTTCTCCTTCTCTAAGTTGTAAGATTCTATCAAAACTGGCATTGACTTGTTTTCTTAATTCTTCAAATTTTTCTGGCGACATTTTTAAAAGTTGATTATATGGCAAAAGAGTTCTCACTGTCTCTAATTTTAATTTCCCTCTAGCTATTTCTGTTCTTTTAACCGCTTCTTCTGTGTTCCGAATAATTTGATAAAGTCGAGAAACCTCTTTAATGTCAACATTTTTATACCTGCTCTTATGCTTCTCATAATCCTTTAAAATTCTATTAAGCATTAAAACTGTTCGCTTCCGATTTTGAATAAGCATCTTTTCAACTTTATCATCTGGTAACATATCTACCTCTTGTTTAATCAAAACACCTTTTTCTTCTTTTTTCCATCTTCTAATCCAGAACATAAAAAAAGCCCAATCTTTTCCACCACCAGCTCCTGTTTTTTTTCTAACATTAAAATACTTTGGCACAAGAAGTTCATCATAAATTTCTCTTGCCTTTTTAAATGCTCTATTCGCAAGCCAAATGTCTTTAACTTCTTTTTCTTTTTTTTCAATATCTTTAACCGCCATAACACTTTCTCTATAACAAATTATTTACAATTTGTCAATAGTTTATCTTGTCCACAACTTATTCACAGAACTAAGACTTGACAAACTTTTTGATTTGTCTATAATAGAAATCAGAGCTGACCTTTAGTTAGAGGTCAACAAGAATTTGTTGGTAAGGCTAAATGTCAGCTCTACCAACCCTATTATGACAACTTTAATTTTCTTTCAACAATTATTTTCACTGTTTTAAAACCAGGTTTTTTAGTTCCTGGTTTTTTAATAAAAAAACCACCCTTAACGAGTGGTAAAAAACCTTTAACCATACCAAAGTTTTTATTTTAAATATATTATAGAACATTTAAGAAAACTTGTCAAGGCTTGACAAAATAAATTATAAATATATTATAAATATTAACAAAGTAAAATAAGAGAAAAGAAGGGGGCTCTGTTTGGCGACTTTACATCCCCATAACCTCTAATAGTTATTGGATGTGCTTTAGGGGGAGGGTTTGAATAAAAGTGGTAGTTATAGATATAACGCACCAAACCTATATCTCGGTTTATTAAAACCAAACTACTTATCCAATCACCTATAAATGATAATATAATGGCGACCGACGGAAATAGACATTAAATTATTCTTTTCTCTTTTTTACCACATAAGGATTGTTATGAAAACCTTTTAGGGAAGACCTCCCTAAAAGTCGCCTTTGGCTCCCTCTGGAAATAGACAAAAAGAGACCCTAATTTAGGAGATAACATAATTAAGAAAGTTTGTCAAGTGTTATAGATTAATAAAGAGAAAAATAATAAAAAAAAATAGGAAAAAAAATAGAAAAGGGTAGAAATCTTAATTTTGGGGTTGGGGGGTGCATATAGAGTTTCACAATTTCTAAAAAAAAACTACCCCTAAGTCAAATTGACAAAATGAAGAAGTTATGTTGAAATATTAAGTGTTTATATTAAAGGTTAATAAAAATATAATTTTTAAAAAAGGAAATAAGGTTTAAGGTTTTGTTTGGTCCGTCCTAAAAATAAAATAATTTTTATAATCCATAAGATATAGTTTATTATATCTTTTTTTTTATTTAATAGGGGCAAAAAAGAATAAAAAGTTATTCACAGGCTGTCCACAGGTAGGGGGCTTGACAGGGTTTTTTGATGGGTGTATAATTAAAGCAGTTAAAGGTCGGTTCATTAAAAAATTAAAAATTAAAAAGATAAAATAAAATGACAAAAAAAGACTATATTTTATTTGCTGAAATGCTGAAACAAAACAGACAAGCAATTAAAGAAGCACAAAAAGAAGGACGAAAAATTACGCTTGAAGGATTGTCACTGGCTATTGAGCGAGATATAGCTGACATCTTCTTTAATGACAACCCCTGTTTTGATTATAGGAAGTTTAGAGAGTATATTGCTGATTAAATAATAGCTCTTGATTTTACCCCTGAAATATCGGGGGTAAAGATGAGGAGCTATAAATTAAAAGGTCGGGCTTCTTAATAAAAATTAAATAATAAACAATAAAATGAAAAAAGGAATAATTAAAATAATCAAGCTTGGTTATTATCACCCCTCAAATGCTAACTGGAATTACGGCATTCATTTAATAATTGATAAGACAGGAGCGAGGGCTTACAAGGAAACATTCGGAGGAGACAGCAGAATGATTGAAAAACTAAAAGGAAAAGGTATTGAGGTTGAAAGAATAACTGGAAATATCCCCTATGCTTGCTATAAGTGGCAGGATGTAAAAGATTTGCTTGATATTGAAAAATACGAAGGCAAAAATTGGGTTAGATAGCTTTTGACATAGTCCCTGAAACATCGGGGATTATGACGAGAAGCTATAAAATAAAGGTCGGGGTTTCTCAATAAATAATTAAAAGATAATAAAAAACTATGAGCTATGAAATTGTTAAAGCTGTTAAAATAGAAAATGACAGAGTGATGATAAAGGGAGCGAGTAACAATGTATATCCTAAAAATTACGAATATTGGGAGTGTCATCCGCTAACAAAAACATTGCGAGAAAAAGGAAAAGAGCAAGCTGAAATTGATATTTTAAAAGCGTATGAAGAGGGCAATTTTCAAGCAGGGACAGAAAATAAATATACCAGAGCATTAAAGATTCTACGATATTTGTCAGAATATGAAAGGTTTGATTGGAGGAATAAATACAAAGGAGATGAAGACAATGACAAGATAATAGAGCAAAGGCGGGAAAGCAAGGAATTTGATGAGTTGTTGCTGAAGGTATTGAATACAAAACTACCAAAGCAAAAATTTGTCATCACAAAGAAAGTAGGAAATGATGAAGAAAAACAAGTTATCTATATGAAATATAGGAAAAATGCTGGTTATTGTAAATGGTATACTGATATAAAAAAGGCAAAAAAGTTTGATTTTTTAGAGGAAGCAGAGAGCATAAAAAAATACTTTACGAATAGCGAAAACTGGGAAATTATTAGAGTATAGCTTTTGATGCTATGCTTTAATAGCCGCAAGAGCACTATTAGAGCATAGCAATGAGAAGCTATTATGGCAAGTGGTAGGTTCTTTAAAAATTATGAAGAAAAATTATTTTTTAGAGTTTAAATTTTCTAATCGTGGTTATAAAGGTTATGCTGGTTTATATTGTCGCTTATATGTTGACGGAGAATTGGCAGGTTCAGCGGGTGGTGGTGGTTATGATATGAAAGGGGTTTGCTTGGGTCAATGGATTGAAAAAGAGTTTAAAGAACAGATAAAAATGTTAGCGAATAAAGAATTAGAAGAAGCATTGAAAGCACCAAAAAATGAAAGATATTATAACAGCGATGGTGGCGGGATTTATGGGCTGATAATTGGAAAAGGTAAAGATGAAGGAGCAGAAGGAATTAGCATTTCTTGTGATGGTGCCACTGGAATTAGTCAGATGTTTAAGATATTGGAAGCAATAGGTTTTGAGAGCAGGCAAAATCGTAAAGGCAATAATTGGCTTAATAGTTATCAGATATTCAAGCCATTTTATAAGCATTTTGAAGAGGAGTTAAAAGAATTGACAGAACATAAAGACGCCACGATTAGAAGACACGCAGAGGGCTTGCGTAAAGCCCTACAATAAACTGCTTTTATTTTCTCAGCATTTAGCTGACACAATAAAACCCGTTTTTATTAAATAACATCTTAATTAGCTTGCTGGTGTTATGTAAAAATGGGTTTTTTGTTTAGAATAAATTAAACAAATAAAAACCAAAAAATAAGTGGCTTAAATTTAAAATATGCCTTATTGGTTTGAAACAAAAAAATTAAGAGTAGGAAAAGATAAAGATAGAAGAAGAAAATTATTTGATGAAGATAAACAAAACATTAAAGAATTGTATAAAAATGGTTTTGCTATTAGAGAAATTGCGAGGATTTTTGAAAATAAATGTTGTCGTAGGAGTATTCAATTTGTTCTTTTTCCAGAAAGATTGCCAACAAAAGAATATAGAAAAGAAAACAATTATTTTTATAATAGAAAAAAACATAATAAATATATGAAAAAACACCGAAGACATCTTAAAGAAATTTATGGTCTTAAAAAAAATAGGTGTAAAAGTTATCCACAGCTTGGGTATTGACAAGCATTTTAATTAGGAGTATAATTAAAGTAGAGAACATTGAAAATTAAAAATCCTTTGCCTTATTGTTGCTGAACTTTGAGACAAAACAGCAATAACAACCCCTAAAAAAGGATATTAGATATAGGAAAATGCCTGCGGGTAATTACTATACAAAAACCCTTTTTTAGCATTGCTTTTTTACTCCCGAAGTTAAAACAAAGTAATAACAAGAAAGGATTTTTAATTAAGTAAAGAGAAAAGATAACTGGTGGCACAAAAAGAGGAAGTGTCTTAAAGTTCTCCTGCTTGGCTACCTGTTAAGCGTTAATGCCGTATATTCGGACTGAAACACAGGTGCTAAATGCCATATAAAACACGCCAGTTATTCTTTTAGGGCTTATGACTTATTTTGAATTATCAAAACAATTTAAAAAAGAAGTAGTAGAGAAAACAAAAAGTTTGCCTATTCAAGTTTTAGATACGAGCCAAAACTTTGGTTTATGGCTTGATAAAAGGTCGGAAGTAAAAATAAAAATTATCAATAAAATAGATATTGATAATAAACTTAAACAAAAAGTTCAAAACTAATATGTTATACAATACCCATAATTTCAAAATTAAGAGCTTTGCTGGACAGGATACGGCAAGACCAGAGCTAAATAGTGTCTTTATTACGGCTAATGAGACAATAGCAACCGATGGCTTTATTCTTATCAAGGTTGATAGCGTAAAAGAATTTGATATTAAAGATTATCCCTTAATTCCAGATAAGCCGAAAGCCCTTGCTAATTTTCAGCCGTTTATGTTTTCAAAAGAGAAAATAGAGCAGGTATTAAAGATTTTTCCTCCTAAAGTTTCCTTGCCGATTTTAGAAAATGTAGCTATTTTCAAGCGGACTAAAAATATAGCAGAAATTGGCTCTACTGATTTAGGGGGCTATCAAGGCGTTATGAACCGAATTGTAGGAGGTAGGTTTCCAGATTATAAACAGGTTATCAATGGTATTAAAAACGAGAGATGTATTGATGTAGAGATGAACCCTCAATTTCTTAAAAAAATAGCTGATTTTTTTTGCGGGTTTAGTGATAAAAAGTCAATTAAACTCTCAGTTCCAGTAAAGCCCAATAAACCTTTAATGTTTTCTGGTGAAAGGAATAAACAACGGGCTGAAGCGTATTTAATGCCAATTAAAACTACTGAATAATAATCAGTGGTTGAAGTTAGTTCTTTTAGAGAATTAACTCCAGCTATCTGATTTAGGAACTCCTATTAACCAATGAAATGCTGACGGCTTAATTCTGAAAGCAATTTCCCTCCGCTTTGCGATTAGGGATAAGTGTAGAGTTGGCGAGGTCAATTAAAACTGCCTATCAAAAACTCTTTCCTGTTTAACTTTAAAGCTATCTGATTTTTCAAAGGTTTTTAGTCCAGTTGCCTTAATTAGGTGTCGGTGGCGTTAGGAAAAGACTAACTTCCTTCTGGAAAAGAAGTAAAAGACCAGAGTTTGACAATTCAATTAGTTCCGACAAATCACTGGTGGAGCATAGATGACACTCCTTAAAGTCAAGTCAGTAAACGCCAGCAAACCTTAAGCAAGAAGCAATGGTTGGCAGTTTTCCAGCTTTTGCTTATTAAAATTATGAATCAGCATATTATTCTTAAAAAATATATTACAGGACTTGTTAAAGGGCTTTCAGATAATTTGCTTGTAGTAGGACGAGCTGGAACGGGTAAAACTGAACTTATGCTAAGAACCTTGAAAGAAATGAACCTAAATGAAAAAGAACATTATCTTTATATTCCTAATTATATCACTCCCAGAGCTTTGGTAGATAAATTGGAAGAAGTTAATAAACTAAAAAGTCCCAGAGTATTTGTGATAGATGATGGTGAAGATACTCTAAGGAACATTCAGAGCGTAGGGGTGTTAAAAGGGGCAATGTGGAGGGCTGGAGGACGAAAACGAGTAAGCTGGCTTACATCAAGAGGCAAGAAAGAATTTGATTTTATGGGCAAGATTATCTTTTTATTAAATAAATTTGATAAAAAGAATGCTTTATTGAATTCTTTGAAAGATAGGTCACTTTACTTTGAGATAAGTTTATCCCCACAAGATATAAAAACCTTAATTGTAGAAAGAGCAAAAGAGCCGTATCACACCACTTCTTATGAGCAGAGAATAAAGGTTGCTAATTTTTTAGTTCAACAGAGTAATCCTAATATATCTTTAAGGGCTTTCCCTCACGCTTTAAATTTGATGCTTCTTAGTCCCCATCACTGGAAAGTTTTAACACAAGAAATAATAAAAAATAAATAAAAGGTCGGCACAATAATAATAAACCAATTAAAACAAAAACATTATGACAAAAGAAATTAAAATAACTAAAGAAAAAATTTTAGAGCTTGTCCCTAAACATTTTGAGGAAGTTCTAAAAAGTGATTACTCTAATCCTATTAAAAATGCTGTTGAGGAAGCAATAAAAGAAAAAGAGGGAGTTATTAAAAAATTGGTAAATGAGGTGATTAGTGAGGTTTTAACTACAAAAGAATTCAAAGCAGAGATTACAAAAGAAGTTATTGCGAATGTTTTACGAAAAGGATTAGGGCAATAGTTTGGGATAATAGTAAGGGTCTCTAAAAAACAATTAAATAAAGGTCGACATTATAAACCAATTAAACAAAAAACATTATGAACAAATTACAAATTCTTTCAAATCAAATTCAAGATGATGTTAAAAATGGAGAAGCAACAGAAAGGATAAAAGAAAAGATTAGAAAATGGGGAGTAGAAGCATCAAAAATGATGGATGAAATTGAAAAAAGAGAAAGAAAGGAATATGCAAAAGACGAACATATAAGAGCTGAGATACTTAATAATCAAAAAGAAGAATAAACTTATGAAAGAGACAATACAACCACTTAAAACTTGGTGCTTGTATCTTAAAAGCCATTGTGAAGCCCCTGATTTTGAAGTAGAGGTGCAAGCAACAGATAAACAAGATGCTTTTAGGCAAATTACTGAAAAATGGTATCAGCAATTAGGAGATATTGACATTTCTATTATTTGGGAAAATCTTGGTTGCCTTGGGTGTGAATAACTTGCTATTGACAGGTGTTTTAATAAGAGTATAATGAAGGTGTATGGAAGATAGAATTATTAAAAAAAGACGCCCTGGTGCTGGAAGAAAACCAAAGGTTTATAAAAATATGGCTATTGTGGCTTTAAGAAGTATTTGTAAGTGGTCTTATTATGCTATTGGTAAAGCTTTTGAAGACGATGATACCAATGTTATGAGGGTATTTAAACGGGATAAAGATAAATATAATAAAAAGGTCGTAAAAAATAATAAATTAAATAAATAATGTAAAATTATGTTAAAATTCCCTTCAAAAAAAACCATTGATGAACAAAGACCTGAGTTTGCCCTTCTCCCACAAGATGATTATGAGTTAAAAATAATAGATGTTTTGCCTGACCAGCAAAATCAATATATGGCAAAGCCAGACCCTAAAACTGGTAAAATCCCTCAAGTTGAGGTAATGAATTTTACCTTTGAAGTTGTTGCTTTTAAAGATGGCTCTCAAGCCGTAGATGTAGATGGAAAAGACGCTACTGGAAGAAAGGTATTTTTTACTGGCAGACAAAACAAAGATGGAGAATGGACAATGGGATTTCAAAATGATGGAACTGCGTCAAAACTTCGTCAATTAGTTTGTTATGCTACTAATCAAGATATAGAAGAAGAAGTAGAATTAGAAGCGTGGGAGCAATTATTAGGCAAAACAATTTATGCAGAGATTGTGAAATATACTACTCAAAAAGGTGATGTGAGGAATAAAATTGGAAGGTTTTTGCCTGCTAAAAAAGAAAGAGAAAAGATAAAAAAAGAGGAAGAAATAGATATTCCTATTGTAGAAGATGAGGGATAAAATAATATGATGAGGTGGAAGGGGAAATACCCCTTAAAAACATTTAAAGTTAAAAGTCGTTCCTCTTTTAATCCTGATACAGGAGAATGGTATTATTGGACAATAGAAATGTGGGATAAGGAAATGTTTTGTGATTGTCCTGCAATAAAAGAATGTCATCATATAAAAATGAAAAGGGAAGAACTAATAAAAGAGTTTGGAAGTTTGGAAAAGGCAATAGAACATTTTAGAAAAAATAAACAATAAAATAATTTATGAAAAAAAACTACAAAACAAAACAAAAAAAACTCACTCAGCGATATGAGCAAATTCAAAAAGAAATCCAACAGCTCCAACAAGCTATAAATGAGAAATCTGGAGAACTTCTTAAACTTCAAGGTGAATATAGGTTATTGGATGAGCTGATGAAGGAAGAAAAACAAAAATGAGACAAGAAAAAATAGAAGCAGAAATTAGAAACATTATAAAAAAAGAAAAAATGTCTTCATTTACATCTGACCAAATTTATTTTATAGCAGAAACTTCTTTAAAAGGTATAAAAGAGATTGAAAGGAAAATTAGGGAAGTCCTTAAGGCAGGGGTAAGAGCAGGAGATGTTATTGAATTTTATCATAAAGGTAAAATAGCGTTTGTTATAAAAATTGTAAAAGAAAAACAAAAATAAAATTATGGCTTATAATAATTATAATAAAAATGAAGACCTAAATTCATTTATTAAAAGCAATTTTAGTTTTTCTTTCGGTAGCCTTGCTACAATGACATCTGCTTTTTTGCAACACAAAGAAATATCAAAGAAAGAATTTGATGCTTTAATAGAGAAAACAAAACAAAAAGCAATTCAGCTTAATGTTGATTTGTTTAGATATGGTCAAGAAAAAAGATTTGATGAGTTTCCAGAATTAGATGAAAGATTAAAACAAAGATTTGCAGAAGAACAAAAAGAAAGAAAACTTGGTAGATATCATTCTTCTGAAATTTGGGGTTTGTTGAATAATAGAGTTCCTGTTAAAAAGTTTTTTAAACCACGAGTTTTTACAGAACAAGAAATGAAAATAATGTATTGGGGAACGATTATTCATTCAGGTATAGCAAAACTTTTCAATTTTGAAGAAAAAAAATATGAGATTAAAATAGATGACGAGATAACTATTGTTTGTAAAATTGATTTAGAATTGGGTAATGATATTTTTGAGTTTAAGACAACTGAAGATATAGATAAGTATTCTACGCTTCCAGATTGGTATAATTTACAATGTCAGTGCTATTTAAAAGCTAAAAAACTTAAAGAAATGAAACTTTATATTATTGGTTGGGGATTTGCACGAAAACTTTTTAAGGTTCAATTTGATGAAAATAGATGGAATAATATAGTTGAGGGAATTAAAGATT
This sequence comes from Minisyncoccota bacterium, assembly GCA_021129615.1. GTDB lineage: Bacteria > Patescibacteriota > Minisyncoccia > Minisyncoccales > CSSED10-335 > JAJOKY01. The sequence continues at coordinate 23,125 of JAJOKY010000023.1, forward strand.
ATCACGAGAAAATAAAGAAATTTTGGTCAAAAAAGAAATGAATAAATTAAAAACAAACCTTAAAATTATAAAAACAGAAGTTGAAGGAGAATTGTTATTTAGGCAAGAGTTCCGTTGGAGAAACAACAAACCCGTTTGCTTAAAAATAGGGGATGTTATTGAGGTAGAACTTGATAGTTCCAAAAAATATGCCTATGTCAAAAGAAAAAACAATTACAGAAAGTCAAAGGTCGCATTAAAATAAATTAGGTTAAAAATATGGAAAAAGAAATAAAAATAAAAGAAAAGATAATTGCAGTCGGAAGTGAAGAAGATAAAGTTTTTTGTAGATGCGGTGAGAAGATGCAACCTATCGTTATGAGTCATTCAGTTCAATATAGGTGTCCTAAAGCAAGGTGGTATCATTTCTTTTTATTTTTTTTGTCGCCACATTCTTTGCCAGAAATTTTTGTAAGGTATAAGTGAAGAAATAAAAAACCATCTTTAGTAGATAAGTTTTTATGGTGGCAGAAAAACTTTAAAAATAGAAAGAAAACAATTAATTCAAATAAAATAAAAAAAGAGTTATATGGGTGGAAGTCAATCTCTTAAAAAAGGTAAAAAGGGTGAGTACCTTTTTAGAAAGCTCTGTGAGAAATATGGTTTTAATGTTGTTAACCAAGCAGAAGATAAAAATAAACCTGATATTCGTTTTGAACATTTAGAATGTGAAATAAAATATAGAAAGAATATATCTAAAAAGTTATATGATTGGTTAGAAGAAAAACAAGCTGATATTCTTGCTGTTAAAAGAATATCTAAAAAAGATAGAAATAGAGATTGGTTAATAGTAATACCATTTGAAAAATTTATTAAATTATTTAAATCCCTAAAATGGCAAAAGGAATAATACAACAATTTTTTAAAAGTTTTAAAGATGAAGAATTTATTTTAATTACAAAGGAAGAATTGAAAAGTTGGTCTGATTATTTAATTGAAGAATTTAAGGTAGAAATAGGAATTTGTTTAAAATGTAATCAAAAAATAAAAGGTAAAAAAGGAACAATAATTTGTAGTAATTGTGAAAAGAAAGCTAAGAAAATTAAAAGAAAAGCAAAAAAGATTAAATGTAAATTTTGTAAAAAGGTATTTTTACCAAATTTACACTTTAAGAAAGTATGTAGTATAAAATGTAGAAAAGAAAATGAACGCATTTTAAACAGAAAAAGAAACAAAAGATTTAAGAAAAAATAATATGACTCAACCAATTATATCACAAAAAACAATCCAGCCAACTCAACAATTAGAAGAAGAACAATCAAAAAGATTTCAAAAGATAATTGATAAAATTTTTAAGATTTTAATTGAAGAAAGTGTAGCAGTTAATGAAATTCCTATTATTCTTAAACTTATTACTGGTAAATTAGGAAAAATAATAGATGAATCATTAGTAGAAACAATTATAGATATAAAAAAATGAAACAAGAAGAATTATGACGAAATATCAAAAAAAGGCGTGGGTAATAACTGACTGGGATGGCGAGATTAGCAATCTAAGCGTAAGTATATTTGATACTAAGAAAGAGGCAGAAGAAGAATTATTAGAGTATTTAAATAAGTTGCCAAATCCTAAAATAAAAGGAAGAAATAAAATTATTCGTGTAGAGGTAAAAGAA
>JAJOKY010000040.1 GCA_021129615.1 Minisyncoccota bacterium
ATAGTTTCAAGAATTACACTTACAATAATAAGAACTGATGCTCCGCCAATAAGAAACTCAAATCCCTGTATCTGTTCTCCAGTTATTAGCTGAATTAATCCCTGTATTATCCATGGTAAAATAGCAATAACGGCCAAAAAGAATCCACCCAAAAATAGAGTCCTGTTTAGAACATAGGCAAGATACTTTACAGTTGATGTCCCTGGTCTTATCCCTGGAATGAATCCTCCCATTTTTTGTAAATTTTCAGCCACATTTTTAGGGTCAAAGGTGACAGCAGTATAAAAATAGGTGAAAAAGAATACTAATATGAATATTAGAAACCCAAAAGTCCAAAGATTATCGAAAAAATTGACAATAAACATTGATGCTGTCCCAACAAACCCCTCAACTCCTGAAAAGAATTGCCCTAAAACTGAAGGTATAAAACCTATTGAAAAAGCAAATATTATTGGAATTACTCCAGCTGGATTAAGATTTAGAGGTAGATAAGTTGAACTACCTCCATATAACTTTTTACCCCTTACTCTTTTTGCGTATGAAACTGGGATGTTCCTCCTTGCTTCATTGAAAAAGATAACCCCAACAATAGTGACAATAATCATAAAAAAGAGAAGGATATAAGATTGAATTGCCCCAGGGAAGTCTATGATGTCTAATATCATTCTATAGATATTATTAGGAAAATTAACAATTATTCCTGCAAAAATAAGGAGTGAAACCCCATTTCCTATCCCTTTTTGGGTTATCAGCTCTCCTAACCACATAAGAAGAATCGTTCCAGCAGTAATCGTAAATAAAGAAATTATAACCTGCATTAAGCTCATAGGGTCTATTACCCCCTCTCTTTGAAATAGGGTAATCATTCCAAACCCCTGTAAAAATGCAAATGGTATAGTTAGTATTCGTCCATATTGATTAATTTTTTGCCTACCAACTTCACCTTCTTCTTTTTGAAGCCTTTCAAGCGCTGGAATAATCATTGTCATAAGCTGCATAATAATTACCGCAGTAATATATGGACCAAGCCCAAGCATAACTATAGAAAATCTATCTAATGCTCCACCAGTTAGAGCACTGGCAAATCTTAACATCCCAAGTTCTTGAAAAAACTCTTGCATTCTATCTGGGTTTATCCCTGGCATCGGTATGTTTGACATAACTCTAAAGACTAAAAAAATACCAAGAATAAAATATATCTTGTTTCTTAATTCTTCTATCTTAAATATCTGAGTTATTTTTTCAATCCACATATACTATTTTAGAATTAATTTTTCTCAACTTTAGCTTTGGCCTTTATCTCTGTCTCTGTTTTTACTCTTGCCTTTATCTTTGCCCTTAACTTAGGCTTTAATCTGGGCTTTGACTTTATAGATTTTTCTAGAGTTATTTTTCCACCCACTTTTTCTATTTTTTCAATAGCTGTTTTTGACAGTAAACATCCAGTTATAATGAAATCTTTTTTTAACATCCCATTCCCTAATATCTTTATAGGAGGAATCTTCCTTTCTAGTTTTCTTACAATCCCCTTTTCAGTAAGTGTCTCTGGTGAAATTATATTCTTAGATTCAAAGTTGTTCTCTAAGTCTGAAAGGTTTACAATCGCATACTTTCCAGGAACAGGATTAAATCTATATCCTCTAAGTTTATGATATTTTTTAATTATACCTCTTATCGCTGGGGCTAACTTATGACCAGCTCGTGCTTTTTGCCCCTTAACTCCACGGCCAGAGTAGGTCCCCTTTTTACCACCACGCCCAACTCTTTTTTTTGTTTTGAGTCTAGTTTTAGGTTTTACTTGATGAATCTGCATAATTTTCTTATTTTTCCACTTTTAATTTTTCTAAAGCCACTATAGTGGCTTTGGCATTGTTCAACTTATTCCCAGTGCGAGAAATATTTTTGGCTGATATATTTTTAATCCCTGCTAACTCACAAATAATTTTTGCTGTTCCTCCAGCAATTAAACCTCTCCCTTTCTCCTGGGGTCTCAATAGTATCTGAGATGCACCAAACTTACCTTCAGACCGAGAAGGGATTGTATCATTAACTATTGGAACTTCTATCATCTGTTTTTTCCCAAGTTTAGTAGCCTTATCTATAGCTTGACTAACATCAATTGACTTCGCCATAGCCACTCCAACTTTTCCTTTTTTATCTCCAACGATAACGACTGCTTGGAAGCGAAGCCTTCTTCCTCCAGCAGTCATCCTCTCAACCCTATTAAGACTTAGTAGTTTAGAATCTATTCCATCTTTTTTAGAAGTATCTTTCTTTATCATAATTATTAAAATTTTAAACCTCCCTTTTTAGCCCCATCAGCTAAAGCCTTAACTCTCCCATGGTAACGATAACTTCCACGATCAAAAATAACTTTTTCTATTTTTTGCTCCTTAGCTTTCTCTGCTATAAGTACTCCAGTATTATAAGCTGACAAAACTTTTCCACTCATTCCTTTTTGAGCAGTATCTTTTCCATTAGTAGCAGAAGCAAGTGTTTTTCCACTTGTGTCATCTATTAATTGAGCATATATGTTCTTTGAAGACCTAAAAACTGAAAGCCTAGGCCTTTCAATAGTCCCAAAAATTTTAGCCCTTACTCTTCTTTTTCTTCTATTTTTATTATTCATTATTTTATTTTCCAACTGCTTTTTTACCAACCTTTCTTCTCACTATCTCTCCAACATATCTGATTCCCTTCCCCTTATAGGGCTCTGGTGGCTTTATTTTTCTAATTCTAGCTGCTGTTTGAGTAACTAGCTCTTTATCTATCCCAGAAACAGAAACTATATTTCTTTCAACTAAAAATTTTATTCCATCTTGTGAATCAATATTTACTGGATGAGAAAACCCAACCCTTAAAACTAGACCCTCTCCTTCCGGAACTGCCTTATATCCAACTCCCTCGATTTGTAACTTTGTTACATATCCTTCTGTAACCCCCTTTACCATATTATCTACAAGTGTTCTAGTCAACCCCCAAAACGCTCTATTCCTTTGGTTATTAACAACTGGCTTAAAGTTAATTTTACCATCTTCAACCTGAAGTAATATCTCAGGTCTTATGTCTCTACTAAGCTCCCCCTTTGGTCCCTTAACAACAATAGTTGTTCCATTAATCTCTATTTCTACGCTATCTGGTAATATAATTGGTCTTTTCCCTATTCTTGACATAATTAATAAATTTCAATTAAAACTTCACCTCCCAACTTTACCTTACGAGCTTCATAATTAGTCATCAAGCCCTTAGATGTTGATATTATCGACATCCCTATTCCATCTCTAACTTTTCTTATCCCAGCAACATTGACATAAGTTCTTTGCCCAGGAGTTGAAATCTTTTTAATATTTTTAATAGCTGAATCTCCATTGTTATATTTTAAACTAATCTCTATAACCTTTCCAGTCCTCTTCCCTTTTTTTTCAACCTTTCCAATCCACCCCTTTTCTTCTAATATTTTTGCAATTTCATATTTTAACTTTGAAAAAGGAAGTCTCACTGTTTGTTTAGAAACAGCTTGAGCGGTTTTTATCCTATTTATCATATCTGCTACTGGATCGGTATTCATTTTGTTTTTTCTAAATTATTTAAATTACCAACTTGATTTTTTAACCCCTGGGACAAGTCCTTCATTTGCCATTTCTCTAAAACATATTCTGCAAAGATTAAAATCCCTCATATGGCTTCTTTTTTTGCCACATTTAAAACACCTTCTAACTATACGAGTAGAAAACTTGGGTGTTTTTTTTGATTTTGCAATTTGTGATTTTTTAGCCATTTTTTTTAATTGGAAAGCCTAAAAGTTTTAATAATTCCATCCCTTCCTCTTTATTCTTAGTACTAGTCTTGATTACAACTTGAAATCCAAAAATATTTTTAAGTTTTTCTGCAGAAACTTCTGAAAATATTATCTGCTCTTTTATCCCAATCGACAAATTCCCCTGATTATCAAAACAGTTATAATCTAATCCCCTAAAGTCTCTAGATCTTGGTAGGGCTATGTGGATCAACCTGTCAAGAAAATCAAACATTCTCTCTCCCCTTAATGTAACCTTGGCTCCAATAACGACTCCTTTCCTTAATTTAAATCCAGCGATTGATTTCTTTGCCTCTCTAAAAGATGGTTTTTGTCCTGTAATTAATCCAAGGTCTCTGATAATTCCTGCTTTAAATTTCTTCAACTCATCCCCACTTTTACTTACAGCATAATTCCCAAAACCGATATTAACAACTACTTTTTCAATTTTTGGAGTTTGGTTCTTATTATTATACCCAAACTTTTCAATCATTGCTGGGATAGCCTCTTTGTTATATTTTTCTTTAAGATTGATCATAATTTTTCATCACAACTCTTACACATCCTAACTTTCTTATTGGCTGTTTCTGTATACCCAACCCTAGATGGCTTTGAACACTTGGGGCATACAATCTTAACATTTGATATATTAATTGGTGCCGGAAATTCAACAACTTGCCCTTTCTGACCAGAGGTTTTTGGTTTCACACTTTTTTTCCTTAAGTTGATGTTTTCAACTATTAATCTTGATGAAGATGGAAGGGCTTGAATAATCTTACCCTTTTTCCCTTTATCTTTCCCAGTTATCACTAAAATTGTATCTCCTTTTTTTATCTTCATAATACTTTAATATAATATCTAAGTCAGCACTTTAGCAAAAATTATTAAATTAAACAAGTTCTTTAGCCATACCAGCCAATTTATCAAAGCCTTTTTCCCTTAACTCTCTAGGAACCGGACCAAAAATCCTCCCACCTTTTGGTATTTTGGTTTTAGCATCTAATATAACTGCCGCATTTTCATCAAATCTTATATAGGTCCCATCCTTTCTACCATAGGGTTGTTTTTGTCTAATAATTACAGCCCTTACAACCTCATGTGTTTTTACTATTTTTCTCGGTTCTGCCTCCTTAACAGCGGCCACTACAATGTCTCCAATCCGTGCATACCTTCTCTTACTTCCACCTAATACTTTAAAACACTGAATTATTTTTGCTCCAGAATTATCAGCAACTTTTAACATTGTTTGTGGTTGAATCATAGCTTTTTTTTATTGTATCTTGATTATTTTTTAGTTATTGCCTCTTGTTTTATACTTTTTTCCTCTACTAGTCTCCATCTCTTATCCTTACTCAATGGTCTCATTTCAATTATTGACACTATATCACCCATCTTAGCTCTATTTTCCTCATCATGGGCCTTATATTTAGCTGTTGATTTATATCTTTTTTTGTATTTAGGGTGCTCTTTCAAGGTTTCAATAGCAACAATAATGGTCTTATCCATCTTGTCAGAAACTACAACACCTTTTAGTTTTCTTCTAGGCATATTATTCTTTTTCTTTAAGACTAGTTAATATCTTAGCAATAACTTTCTTAGTTTTATTCACTATTTTCACATCTTTTGTTTTGTTGGAAAATCCACCAAATCGATTCTTTCTCAAGTCTTCTCTCTTTACTAAAAGAAGATTATCTAATTCGTTTTTTGTTTTTTTTCTTAATTCTGAAATTTTCATAACTATCTAATAATAAATTTTGTCTTTATTGGTAATTTATCAGATGCTTTTCTAAAAGCACTTTTAGCCTGCTCCTCACTTATCCCTTCAATCTCAAATAATATTCTACCAGGAGTGATTGGAAATACATAGTGATCTACAGAACCTTTCCCTCCTCCCATAGGGACCTCACTCCCCTTATGAGTAACTGGCTTACTTGGAAAAATTCTTATCCATAACTTCCCTCCCTTCCTTAAATACCTAACAATAGCCCTCCTAGATGCCTCTATTTGACGAGAAGTAATCCATTTTGTACCCATACTCTTTAACCCAAAAGAACCAAAATTAAGCTCATTCCCCCTCCTCACAACACCATGGCTTCTTCCTTTAAAGACCTTCCTGTGCTTTACTTTTTTAGGCATCATTAATGACATATTTCTAGTTAAATTTATCTCCTTTATATATCCAAACCTTTACTCCAATAGCTCCATAGGAACACCTAGCAAAGCCTCTGTGATAATCTATGTCAGCTCTTATTGTTTGACGAGGAAGTCTTCCCTTTTGAGACCACTCCCTTCTTGCTATCTCTACCCCATTAAGTCTTCCTGAAAGTTCAATTCTTGCACCAAGTACCTCTTTATTGCTTGTTATTTTTTCTATTCCCTGCTTAATGACTCTTTTGTGGCGGACCCTTCTTTCTAATTGCTGTGTTGCCCAGTCAACAGAAAGTGCAGCAGAAACCCATGGATTTTTAACTTCTTTGATCTCTATCCCAACTCCCTCAGTAATAAAAGATTTTTTACTAATCATTTTGATTAACTCTTTCTTTACCTTTTCAATCCCCTCTCCACCCCTCCCAATTATTAAACCCGGTCTTGCACTATAAATCAGAATATTTGTTTTTTTAGGGAATCTTTCTATCTCAATCTTCTCTATCCCCATTTTTTTCAATTTCTCAGTTAAAAATTTCCTAATCTCAAAATCCTCTTCTAAATATTGTGGAAGGTTTTTTTGATAGTAGCCTCTTGAGCTCCAATCTTCTATATTTCTTATTCTAAAACTTTTGGGATGAACTTTATGACTCATAATATTATTTTCTTATATTGACTTTCGTCTAAACATTTTTTTACTAGCTTTATTTTCTAGCCCTATCTTTTGGCTAATCTTTTCCCTACCCCACTTTGGTTTCTCTATTTTTTTTATTCCAACAGCCTCAGAAATAACATCTGGTTTTCCTTCTTTCTTCTTTTTGGTCTTAGCCGATTTTTTAATTTCATTTAAGGTTAGTGTAATATGACTGGTCTTTTTTTGTATTTGAGTTGCTGACCCCCTAGCTCTTGGCATCCATCTTTTTAAAGTCTGTCCTTGATCAACCATAATCTCTGATATATATAGATTAGACTCATCTATACTATGATTATTTTTTGCATTAGCTATCGCAGAGTTCAATAGTTTCAAAATAGGTCCGGTTGCTCTTTTTACAGTAAAGTTAAGAAATGTCCTAGCCTTAAGGACATTTTCTCCCCTAACTGCATTAGCAACCAACCTGACTTTTCTTGGTGCTATTCTAAGATACTTTAGTTTTGCTTTAATATCCATATCTATTTTTTACCTTTATCCATTTGTTTTTGCTGTTTTCCTCCATGTCTTATAAATTTAGTTGTAGGGGAAAATTCTCCAAGCTTATGCCCTACCATATCTTCAGTTACTTTTACAGAGATATGATCTTTACCATTATGGACTCCAAATGTAAATCCGATCATTTCTGGAGTAATTGTTGAAGCACGAGCCCATGTCTTTATGATAGAATCACTTGGCTTAATCCCTTTAATTTTCTTCATCAATTTTTCATCGAGATAAGGTCCTTTTTTTAAACTTCTAGACATAATTTATCTTTTTTTCTTTATTCTTCTTTTAATTATTAGATGGTCCGTCTTTTTCCTCCTTCTAGTTTTAACACCAAGAGCTGGTTTCCCCCATGGAGTTTTTGGCGCCTTCATTCCAATAGGAGCCTTATCTTCACCACCCCCATGAGGATGGTCGGCTGGATTCATTGCTGAACCTCTAACAGTTGGCCTAATTCCCATTCTTCTCTTAGATCCAGCATTCTTAATCCTCTTATATCTATGTTCTGGATTTGAAATAACCCCAATGGAAGCAAAACACCTTCCATGTATTTTTCTAACCTCCTTAGAGGGCATTTCAACTGTACTATATTTATCTTCGTGAGCAAGGACTTTTGCTGAGGAGCCTGCTGATTTTACAAACTGACCACCCTTGTCTGGCTCAAATTCTAAGTTATGAATCATAGTACCAACAGGAATATTCTTAATTCTCATTCTATTTCCTATTTTTAACTCACCCTTATCAGTAACTAAAATTTCATCACCCTCTACAGATCCATGTGGGCAAAGAATATATCTTTTTTCACCATCACCATACTCTATAAGGGCAATATGAGCTGTTCTATATGGATCGTATTCAAAACGAATTATTTTAGCTGGTTCATCAATTCTCTGTTGCTTAAAATCGACTAACCGATATAATCTTTTCGCTCCTCCACCACGATGACGAACCGTAATCCTACCCGAACTACCCCTACCAGCTTTTCGCTTTAAGCTAACAACTAATCTTTTTATTGGTCTCTCTTTTGTAAGTATTTGTTTGGGCATTTAAATATAAAACTTATTTCTGATAGTTTTTTATATTACTAACTTTTTATAATTTAAGCACAAAAAATGGAGTTAGTCAAACTTCTGTACGGTAAGTTCAAGGATTAGTTACAACACCTATCATCAGATATCAATATAAGTGTTATGAACAAAAATACGAAATTTAAACTAATACGAAGTTAAAAATTCTGAAAAAATACTACAAAAAACATAGCCCCCAGGTTAGCTTATAACGCAGAATATGAGAAAAAATAACCGCCCTCTGGGGAAGCTCAGGAATAGATAATTTCGTTGCTATTACGCCTAAAGGCACTTATTAGCGCGATTTCGTCGTAATATCTTAGAAATTATCTATTCCTGAGCTTCTCAGTTTGGTGTAGCTTGGATTTTGCACTCCTGGATCTCTCAGTTTGATGCTAGTTTATATTCTATGTTCTTCTACTCCGCTTTGCTTCACTCCATTCAGGATAACGGAGAGGAGGAGCGGAAAAAGCCAAGGGCAGAAAAAAAGAAGAGTTTTGAACATACGAGGGTTCAACCCTCGTATGTTATATTTAACCCAAATACACATACGAGGGTTGAACCTTCGGAGATTCTTTTTCTCCGACATTCTGTCTCTTTTCTTTATTCTAAACGATATTCTGTCGTAGCGGGGTCTGACCCCGCTACGACTCTTTCTTTTCCCTCTCCATTGCCCTGAACGAAACGAAGCGAGAAGCGTAGTGGAGTGAAGAATCTTATTCGAAAATAATATGCTAAGGGTCATCAGAGGACCCTTAATTTTTTCGATAACTAACAATAGACGAAATTCTACTTCTATTTTGCAATAACCAGTTGACAATAAAAAAGCTCGTAGGAAAGTCAGACCCCGCTATATCTCTTTCTCCCTCCCCTCCGCTCTTTCTGCCATTCCCTCCCATCATCATAACGGAGTAGGGTAAAAGAACACAGAACACAAACTAATATCAATTGAGCAGAGCTATTTATCTATGCTTATCTTCTCCCCCTCTTTAATCTGAACGATGGCCTTCTTGAAACTCTTTCTCCACCCCTTAAATTTTCCCATTTTTTTCTTTTTCCTTGGTACACTTACCGTGTTAACAGAAATAACTCCAACTCCATAGATCTCTTCTACCGCTCTTTTTATCTGAAGTTTGCTAGAGCCATCTATAACTCTAAATGTATATCTATTCTCTTTTTCTAATTCTGTTGCTTTTTCACTAACATAGGGCTTATCAAGAATCCTCCATGCTATTGGGTCTATTACTTTTAAAGATTTAGCCTTTTTTTTAACTACTAATTCTTTCTTGACTTCCTCTTTTTTTAATTTTTCTTTTTTTGTAAAAATTCCCATAATCAATTGTTTTTTATAACCCTTAATAATTAGATGAATTATAGATAGTAGGGTATCAATTATTGTACTTAATGTAAAATATAATACCCCCTCCTTATAGAACTCTAAATATCTGTTACTACTTTTGCTGTATTTTTCTGCTTAGTTTTTTCTAAAAATGTCTCTTTTATTATATTTAAGCTCTCTTCCATAATTATTAACCTTTTAAAGGAGAGAATATCTAGTGCTGTTAGGTTTTTGGCCTGTATAGTTTCAATATTGGGTATATTTCTTGTCCCTAAAATTATATTCTTAATAGGTGAAGAAAGAATCATTAATCCCGATTTATCTAAATATGGAAAATTGTTTAATATCGACTTAAATGTCTTAGTCTTGTGACTCTCACTACTCAGATCTCGGATTATAAAAATTTCGCCATCTCTAGCTTTGCTAGATAGAGACATAAACAATGCCTTTCTTTTCATTTTTTGAGGTATTGTTTTTTTATAATTTCTATCAGATTTTGGTCCAAAAGTTACACCACCCCCTTTCCATATTGGAGATCGAATAGATCCATGACGAGCCCGACCTGTCCCTTTTTGACGCCATGGCTTTTTACCACCACCACTTACATCCCCTCTATCTTTGGTATGAGCAGATCCTTGTCTCCTATTTGACATTTGAGATATAATAACCTGATGAAGTAGATCTTCATTTAGTTTAACTTCAAAAATTTCACTCAAAAGTTCTATCTCTTTCCCTTTTTTACCTTCTTGATTGTAAGTAGCTATTTTCATAAGACCGTACAAATTTCGAGAAGAGTTCCCCTTTTCCCTGGGACAGCTCCCTTTACTATAATAATATTCTTGTCTGTATCTATGTTAATAATTTCTAAACCCTTAACTGTTATTCTATCAGACCCCATTCTCCCCGGCATCTTTCTCCCCTTGATTACTCTTTGTGGATAAGCGCTACCGATTGATCCAATTTTTCTCATATTATGCTTAACTCCATGAGAGGCATTAGCTCCAGAAAAGCCCCATCTCTTAACCCCTCCTTGAAATCCCTTTCCTTTGGAAATACCAGAAATATTTACTATTTCTCCTTTTTTAAAAAGAGAAACATCAATAGAGTCCCCTGGATTATGTTGGTTTTCCTTAGAAACAGGAAATTCTTTTATACACCTAAAATTAATATTTTTAGCAGACTTTTTCTCCTTATTGTTTTTTTCAAACCCAACCTGAAAAGCCTCATATCCGTCTACTTTCACCTCTTTTTTCCTAATTATTTTACAAGGCCCAGCTCCTATTAAAGTAACAGGAATAGACTCCCCTTCTTCGGTAAAAATCCTAGACATCTCTATTTTTCTTCCTAATATAAATTTCATAATAAATAAATTCTCAAAAGATAAGCTAGGATTATTATTTCCTAGCTAAATATCTTAAATTCTTCTACATTTTAATTTCAATATCAATTCCAGCAGGAAGAGTCAAGTTCATCAAAGAATCAATAACCTTTGGATTAGGATTGAGAATGTTGATTAATCTTTTGTGTGTTCTAATTTCAAACTGTTCTCTTGCATCTTTATGAACAAAAGAAGCCCTATTGACTGTATACTTTCTAATATCCGTTGGTAACGGAACGGGTCCTACAACCTCGCTACCATAACGAATAACTGTCTCAACTATTTGTCTTGCACTATTATCTATAACCTTATGATCATACGCCTTTAGTCTAATGCGTATTTGTGATTTAGCCCCTTCTTTTGGCTTCTTTATTTTAACTTCCTTTATTTTGGCTTCCTTTGCTTTAGCTGACATTTTAAAGTTATTTCTTTAAATGATTATTTTTGTTACTACTCCAGCACCAACTGTTCTACCCCCTTCTCTAACTGCAAATCTCTGTTTTTCTTCCATCGCAATTGGAGCAATAAGCTTAACTTTAACATTAGCAGTATCTCCAGGCATAACCATTTCTCTCCCTTCTTCTAGATTAACCTCTGCTGTTATGTCGGTTGTTCTAAAGAAAAACTGTGGTTTATATCCTGAGAAAAAGGGAGTATGTCTTCCCCCTTCTTCTTTTGTTAAAGCATAGATTTCTGCTTCAAATTCAGTATGGGGAGTAATAGCTCCTATTTTAGACATAACTTGACCTCTCTCAATCTCTTCTTTTTTAAGCCCCCTGAGAAGAATACCAACATTATCTCCAGCCCTTCCTTGATCTAAAATTTTCTTAAACATCTCTACACTAACAACTGTAGTCTTTACGGTTGGTCTAATCCCAATAATTTCAATTTCTTCATTAGAGTTAATAATCCCCCTTTCAATTCTTCCAGTTGCAACCGTACCCCTTCCGGCAATAGAAAAAACATCTTCAATTGCCATTAAGAAAGGTTTATCGGTCTCTCTTTCTGGTTCAGGCAAATACTCATCGAGAGCTTTCACTAATTCCATAATAGGCTTTGTCGCTTCGTCATCTTTAGATGATGACTCAAGAGCTTTAAGCGCTGAACCTTTAATAATAGGAATTTCATCACCAGGGTAATCATATTTATTTAAGAGCTCTCTAATTTCAGACTCAACAAGTTCCACCATCTCTGGATCATCAACCATATCTACTTTATTGATAAAAACAACTAAAGAAGGAAGTCCAACCTGTTTAGCAAGTAATATGTGCTCTCTAGTTTGAGGCATCGGACCATCAACTGCAGAAACTACTAATATTGCTCCGTCCATTTGAGCTGCCCCAGTAATCATATTTTTAATATAGTCAGCATGTCCTGGACAATCAATATGAGCATAATGCCTATTTTCACTTTCATATTCAAGATGAGAAATTGAAATTGTCATCCCTCTTGCTTTTTCCTCGGGAGCAGCATCAATTTGATCAACTGCTTTTTCGGTTGCTCCAAAACCATGAAGCCCTAAAACTCTAAGGATAGCAGCAGTAAGAGTAGTTTTACCATGATCAACATGACCAATAGTTCCTATATTAATATGAGGCTTCCCTCTTTCAAATTTTAATTTTTCAGGCATTTTTATTTTTTATTTTATATTTTTAATTATAACTAACCTTTATTTATATTATATTTATTGGAGGATAAAATTTAAATGAATATCAATATCTATTATATTCAGTTTTTAAAAAAAGTCAACTAAAAAATACAGGATTCGAATACTCAAAAAGAATAAACACAAAACTTCTTATTCCCCATTTTTTTTACCTTCAATGATTTCTTGAACAATATTTGATGGAATTTCATCATAACAATCGAATTCCATTGTAGAATTACCCCTTCCTTCGGTAAGCGATCTTAATGATGTGACATAACCAAACATTTCAGATAATGGAACCTTACATTTTATCACCTTTACTCCTAACTTATCTTCGGTCTCTTCAATCTTTCCCCTCCTTGAAGAGATATCTCCTATTGTATCTCCAAGAAACTCATCTGGAACAACTACCTCTACCTTCATTATTGGTTCTAAAAGTACTGGCTTGGCATTCTTACATGCTTCTTGAAAAGCCATAGACCCAGCAACCTTAAATGCTATTTCCGATGAATCAACATCATGAAATGAACCATCATATAAAGTGACTTTAATATCCGATATTGGATAACCAGCTAAAACCCCTTTACTACAAGCCTCTTTAACTCCTTTTTCAACACCAGGAATATACTCCTTAGGAATTACTCCTCCCTTGATCTTATCAACAAATTCAAATCCACCACCAGGCTCCATCGGTTCAATCTTAAGCCAAACATGACCAAATTGTCCTCTTCCTCCACTTTGCTTAATATACTTACCCTCTGCTTCTGCCTCTTCTTTTATAGTTTCACGATAAGCTACTTGTGGACTTCCGATTGTAGCCTCAACATTAAATTCTCTTTTCATTCTATCAACTAAAATTTCAAGATGAAGTTCTCCCATGCCAGCAATTATTGTCTCTCCTGTTTCTTGATTTGATTTAATCACAAAAGTAGGATCTTCGTCAGACAACTTCTTTAATGCACCACCCATTTTTTCTTGGTCTGCTTTAGTTTTTGGCTCTATTTTAATAGAGATAACTGGTTCTGGGAATTTAATCTCTTCTAAAATAATTGGGTTATTTTCATCGCATAAAGTATGTCCAGTAAAAGTATTTTTAAGCCCAACAGTAGCAGCTATATCTCCAGCAAAAACCTCCTTAACTTCCTCTCGTTCAGAAGAATGCATTCTTATAATTCTACTGATTCTCTCCTTTTCTCCAATTGTAGAGTTTAAAAGATATGACCCTGTAGTTAAAGTTCCAGAATATACTCTAAAATAAGTCAAAGTACCAACATAAGGATCAGTTGCTACCTTAAAAGCAAGGGCTGAAAAAGGAGTTGAGTCGTCATGAGATCTAGTTATAATTTCTTCAGAATCTAAGCACTTCCCTTCAATCGGTGGTATATCTAGTGGTGATGGAAGATAATCACAAATAGCATCTAATAAAAGCTGAACACCCTTATTCTTAAGTGCAGTACCACAAAAAACTGGAATAATTTTAGATTCAATAACTGCCTTTCTTATTACCCTAACTAATTCTTCTTTGCTAATCTCTTCTTTATCAAGGTACTTATTAAGAAGTTCATCATCTTCAGTAGCAATCTTTTCAAGCATCTTTTCTCTCCATTCAGCCGCTCTCTCTTTTAGATCATCAGGAATTTCTTTAATTTCAATATTTTCGCCAAAATCACCCTTAAAAGCGATAAATTTCATAGTCAATAGATCTATTACTCCCTGAAAATCAGCCTCTAAACCAACAGGAATCTGTAGAGCAACCGCAGTGGTTGTCAATTTTTTCCAAATAGAGTCAATAACATAATCAAACGAAGCTCCGACTCTATCAAGCTTATTGATAAAGCATACTCTAGGAATCATAAACTTATCAGCTTGTCGCCAAACAGTCTCTGATTGGGGCTCAACTCCAGCGACCCCATCGAAAACAACAACCGCTCCATCTAAAACTCGAAGAGACCTCTGTACTTCAACCGTAAAGTCAATATGCCCAGGGGTGTCTATTACATTTATTCGGTGCTTATTTTCTATATTTTCTTCTTTATAAGTTGGATTCCAAAAACAGGTCGTTGCTGCAGAGGTGATAGTAATCCCTCTTTCTCTCTCTTGTTCCATCCAGTCCATAATAGCGCCGCCATCATGAACCTCTCCGATCTTATGAGATATTCCAGTATAAAAAAGAATGCGCTCAGAAACTGTAGTTTTTCCAGCATCAATATGAGCAATAATTCCTATGTTTCTATATTTTGATATATCGTATTCTCTAGGCATAAAATAATTAAATGATATTTTTTGTTTTGAATTTTCCGTTTTGATTATTAGTTATTCTCCCTTATCTACTACTCCTCTTTTCTATTCCTATCGCCCCTTCCTCCCTTTTTTCTAAATTATCTTGCAAAGTGAGCAAAGGCCTTATTGGACTCAGCCATTCTGTGGACATCCTCTTTTTTCTTAACTGCAGCCCCATCCCCAGAAGATGCACTAAGCAGTTCTTCAGCAAGCTTGTTTCTCATCGGTTTGCCTTTTTTAGATTTTGCTGAACTAATAATCCACCTTGATGCAAGATTAAACCTTCTCTCTCTTCCAACTGGTATTGGCACCTGATAAGTTGCCCCACCGACTCTTTTTGATTTAACTTCTATTGACGGGGAAACATTCTCAATTGCTGCTTCAAATATCTCTACTGGATCTTTCTTTTTTTCTTTAATTATATCAAAAGAATCATAGACAATTTTTCGTGCTACTGATTTTTTACCTCTTTCCATTATATAGTTTATAAATTTAGAAATTGCGATATTATTATATACTATATCTGGACTCACTCTTTTTTTTACAATTTTATTCATTTTTTATAATTTATTTTGGTCTTTTAGTGCCATATTTACTCCTAGATCTCTTTCTACCCTCAACGCCACCAGCATCAAGGACTCCTCTAACTACCTGATATCTAACTCCAGCTAAGTCTTTAACTTTTCCTCCACGAATTAAAACGACTGAATGCTCTTGAATATTATGACCTATTCCTGGGATATATGATGTTACCTCCATCCCATTACTCACTCTCACCCTAGCCACTTTCCTTAAAGCAGAATTTGGTTTTTTGGGAGTTGTAGTAAAAACCTTAATACAAACCCCTCTTTTAAAGGGAGAAAAATAATTTTTACTCCTATTTTTAACTGTATTAAACCCAAAAGCAAGAGCAGGTGTCTTACTCTTATTCTTATTTTTCTTTCTTCCTTTTTTAACTAATTGATTTATGGTTGGCATATTTTATTTAAATTTAGATAACCTCTAAAGATAAAGAAGTATTATTCTACCTATTATGTTTATTAACATAACAGACATAAGAGATAAAGTCAATTGTCATTCCCACCTATTCTCTTGTAAAATTAGCTTATTAGTGTTATTAAGTTAATTAGGATGAGATATTCTCTCATCTATATTTATATTATAAAATAGAAAAAGAAAACTATGTCTAGACAATGTATGATATGTAATAAAAAAACAACAGTTGCAACACAGAGGAAAAAGCTGATGTCAAAATATAACCCGACGCCAAAAAAAAGAAAGTATCCTAATCTTCAGACAATTGCAGTTCCAGAAAAGGCTCCTTCATCTTTTAAGGATTTTGCTGGGAAAAGAATTAAGGCCTGTGCTAAGTGTATTAAAACCCTTTCAAAATAATAGTTTATATGTCTCTTTTTAAAAGACCCGATAAGGGTCTTTTTTAATTTAATATCTAGTACTCTAAATCACTAATTTTAATCAAAAAAAATACGAGGGCTGAACTAACTATACCTATAGAAGTCAACTAATTCGTTGACAGATTTTTGTAACTCCCAAAGGATCAGATCTCGTAGTTTTTCTATGTGTTATCTTTCCCATCCCCTACACTCTCTCCCTCTCAGTCATCCTGAACGGGAGGAAAGAGAATGACGAAGAGGAAAGAAGAGAAAGAAGTTGCCGAGGCCCGTCCTCGGCAACTTTTAGAATTTTATTCAAATAAGAAATTATTATCTTACTAGAACACCTATTATATCCTATGCTTGGAAATTATCTATTTCTGAGTATAATGTTGGTTCGAATTCCGCGACCCTTTACCCTCAGGTCAATATCCTCATCTGTTTCATCAACTATTTCCCCAACTATCTGTTCTAAAACATCTTCAAGAGTTACAACACCAGCAGTCCCACCAAACTCATCAACAACAATTGCTAAATGAAATTTCCCTTTTTGGAAAAGGCGAATTAATTCATCTAGTTTAATATTCTCAGAGACAAATGAGGGTTTATCACTTCTAATAAAGTCTCTTATCTCTTTCTGCCCCTCTCCCTTTCCTAGGGCAATAAGTAATTCTCTTTGATGGCAAATCCCTATGATATTATCTATATCAGCTTCATATATTGGAAGCCGTGAATGTGACAATAGATATATTTCGTCTTTTAAATCGTTAAGTATGTCCTTACCACTTAGGGCTTTGATCACAGTTCTAGGAGTCATTATATCTTTAGCGGTTAAATCATTAAGGGTAAAAATTTTCTGAATCATCTCTTTCTCATCCGCTTCTATAGATCCCTCTATATACCCAAGATGACTCAATACCTTTATCTCTTCTTCAGAAACTATCCTTTTTTTGACCCAAGAAGGCTTAATAAAAAGATCAATAAACCAAACTGCTGGAGAGAGTAGTTTAATTATTGAAAGAAGTGGCTTGGCTACAAAAAGAGAAATTGGAATAGAATAGTTCGTTCCTATTGTTTTTGGAATTATTTCACCAAAAACAATAACTAAAAATACAAACATCCCTGAAACAATCCCTATCCACGCACTACCAAAAGAATCAACAGCAGCTAAACCAACAAAAATACTTCCAACAATATTAAATATATTATTAATAATTACTATCACCGTTATAGAACAGTGCATATTCTCTTTAATCTTCAGTAAGCTAGAGGCCCCTCTCTTTTTTTGCTCTAGTGCAACATTAACCTTCCCAATAGAAGCGCTAAAAAGAGCAGACTCAACCATTGAACAGATTGCAGACCCCACTAAAATTATAAAAACTATAAAAGCTAATCTCATTATTAGAATAGATAATTTAAAATAAAAGACCCCATAAGTTCGATGAAAAAATCTCTGAAAAAAAATCTAGTGGATGCTGAAGTCTTAGTCCACGAACCAAGAATCATTTCCAGCTCCCAAGTTATACTTATATCAGATTTTCCAAAGAATAATCTTATGGAGTCTTTTTTAATTATATTCTTTAATTTCACAAAGTCAAGATAAATCTAAAACTTCTACCATCTGATGAATTAGTGAAACAACTACTGGAGGTGGCATAAGACTATAAAAATCACTACCCTTCTTATCTTTAAATGTCCACAAGAGCTCATCTACTTCAACTCTTTTTTCACTCTCATTCCATCTATAATGGAATTCTGGAGTTACTTCATAGTTGTCAACAAGGTCTTTTGCCGCTTCCACTGGAATAGCATTTCTTAATAGAATTTTCGGAATCCCATAGAGAGAAAAAGCCTGTTTTATTAATTTTTCATCAGTCTCTAATCTTGTCCTTATCGGCTCTATTCCCAATTCATCTCCCTCTTTCCCTACCATCTCAATCTCATCACATTCAGGGTTATCACAAAGGAGGGTGAAATTACCGTTTTCATATTTAATTTTTGATGTTGGTAAGAGTTTAAGATTTCTTGATGTTTTACACTTGGGACATATTCTTCTAAACTTAATTCTCTCGTTAATCACATCATTAGGAACATCAATCAAAATAAATAAATCCGGGTCATCACGATATCCTATTAAATCTCTAAAAAATAGTGAGTATGAAATCTGATCCATATCCCTAGGAAACCCATCTATAAAAATAACCTTCTTTTCCCTTTTCTCAATCTCTCTTTTCACTAAGGTAAGAATAAGGTCGGTCGGTAATAGGGTTTTAGTACTTCTTTCATTAAGCATCTTCATAATATCTTCAATCTTTAGCCAACCACGATAGTTAATTTTAAGAAAATCGATAAGAGCTTTTTTTGAATCCTCACTTTGGAGCTCTTTGTCTATAGTCCTTATCATATCTCCAATTGAAAAATGATCAACGCTCTCGCTACCAATAGTTTCAATAA
Organism: Minisyncoccota bacterium; assembly: GCA_021129615.1. GTDB lineage: Bacteria > Patescibacteriota > Minisyncoccia > Minisyncoccales > CSSED10-335 > JAJOKY01. The sequence continues at coordinate 18,697 of JAJOKY010000040.1, forward strand.
ACATTTTAGCAAAAGTTCCCTTACCAGAACTCTTTTTGCCCATTAAATATGCTATAAAAGTGTATCCCTCTGCTATATGTTTTTTTATCTTCTCTATTTCTGGTCCAGCCTTAAGCTTAAAGTACTCTTGCCTATCTTTCGGATTAGATAGATCAAAATGACTATCCGCTCCATCTGTTTTTGTTCTAAATAGTGGGAATTCCATATCTATTTTTTTATATTTTTAATACTTTTAATATATTCTACAGCCTCCTCTGGGGTATCTACAAGCTTAAATAATTTAAGATCTCCTTCGCTAATCGCTTTTTGTTTCTCATAAAGCTCATCTTTAAACCATCTAAAAAGTGGCTCCCAATAATCTTTCCCAACAGCCACTATTGTTACTGGTTGAGATAGCTTTTTTGTCTGAAGAAGCATTACCATTTCAAAAAATTCGTCTAAAGTCCCATAGCCTCCTGGGAAAAATAGATATACTGAGGAAGCAAAAGACATTATCATCTTTCTAATAAAGAAATAGTGAAAACTGGATGATTTATTTACGAATCTATTACTCTCTTGGCTCTCGGGTAACTCTATATTAATCCCTGCAGATTCCCCTCCAGCTTCATAAGCTCCCTTATTAGCTGCTTCCATTATTCCAGGACCACCCCCAGTAATAACAGTATACCCCTCCTTTGATAAAAGAGCTCCTAGTTTTTCAGCTTTCTGATAATTACTATTATCTGACAAAAATCTAGTTGCTCCAAAAACAGTAACTGATTTATCTTTGAGGTTAGATATAAACTCAAACCCCTCAATGAACTCTGCCATTATCTTAAATATTCTCCAGGGAAAAGTTTTCTTAAAATCCTCCTTAGTTGAGGAGAAGTCTGAATCAGAAACATTACTCTCTTTATCTATATTATTAGTCATCTATGTTTTTATTATCGATTATAACCCTTATATCTCCATCAATATCTGTCCTTAAGACTCTTATATCATAATTATCTAAAAGTTCCAATATCTCTTTGTGCGGATGGCCGTAATAATTATCTTTTCCAGCTGATATAATAGCGATAGATGGACTAACTCTTTCTAAAAAATCGGCTAGTGTTGATGTCCTGCTCCCATGGTGACCAATCTTAATGATATCTGAATTAATTTTCATCACTCTACAGATTGAATAGTAGCCCCTGTTTTTATAACAAAAGTCACTAATCTTAATAATCCTTTTTTCGTTTGAAGCAAGCGCATCAGCCATAAAAATTACTGAACCATTTTCAGAAACTAACCTAGATATAATTGAGCTCTTGTTTAGGTCATCTACTGCTAACCCCTCTAAAGAGTCAATCGGATAAAGAATATCTAAGTAAAAACTGCTACCCCTTATCCTCTGTCCAGCTTGAGCAATCCTAACATCCAAGTTAGATATATGACTATCCCAACTAGATGATAATTCAGTATCACTTAAAACTCCTGTCCATAAGATAGTTTCAACATTATATCTACCAAGAACATCAATCAACCCACTAAGATGGTCAGAGTGAGGATGAGTTAGGATAATTAAATCAATTCTCTTATCCCAAAAAGGAATTTCTTGAGCCAGTTTTTCTAATATAATTGATCCAGGACCTCCATCAATTAATATTCTGTGCCTTTCTGGGGTTCTAATTAGTGCAGAGTTACCCTGCCCTACATCAAAAAAAACCACCTCCATCTGATGAAGGCGATCTAAATCATAAATTATTACCCAAGAAAAAATATTGAGAACAAGCAATAGAGATATTATTATAATAGCAACCTTATTACTCTCCATAAATATAGTTATGTCTATTGTTTTCCTAGCTCTCCTTACTCTTCTTCTGCTTCTTCTAGTTCCTCTATCTTTTTTTGCTGCTTTTGTATAAGTTCTCCAAACTGTTCATCAGCATCTTTTTCTATCTCGTCTAAGTCAGAGAAAACACCCTTAATCTCTTCTATTGAGCCATCAACCTCTGAGTCTATCTTACCTAGCTCAACTCGAGTCTTTTCTGCTTCACTAGCCACTTCTTTATGAACCTCATCCAACTCCCCTAGTAATTCTTCCATCTTCTTTTTCAAATCTTCAGTATTTTGATTATCCATATTTTTTAATTTTTATTTTTTATAAATTAGTTGTCTTTTTTTTAAATATTTTTCAAAACCAGCTAAGTGCTTCAGCCCATACTGATAACCGTTTCTTGCCTTCCCACTAACTAACTCTCTAAATTGAGAAAAGTTAATCTCTTCATCAGGTTCAATTGTTGATCCTTTCCAAAAGATCTTATCTTCATTTATAGTTTTATTCGTTCCCTTCCAATATCTATCTTTAAGATATTCGTTCCAGAGATGAATATATGAGGATGCCTTCATATTATCCATATCAATCTGACATTTTACGTTTGTCTCGCTTTCTGTCGTACCTGTATTTGCCTCATCTGTTTTTTCAGCTCTGTCTATCCCTACTGAAATTTCTCTTGTAAGTCGAGCATATTTATTTCTCTTGTCTTTATATGGATCAGCTTTTGTATTAATATCATTAATTTTGTAACTGATCGCTCTTTTTTTCTCATCAAAAAAATCTATCTCCATATACATTACATTAAGAATATTTCTTTTACTCTGCTCAAGGATCTTTAATGCTTTCCTAAGGTCACGCTTCGACATCCCCTTCGTCTCATATATAATTTCTTGAGTTCTCATTTTGCTCATTATCTTGTCTATCTCTTTACTCTTGCTTTTATGTCGCTCTTTCATCTTTCCAATCTCAGATTCAATATATTCCATATTTCCTTCCAACCTCTTTAAAGTATCATCCAGCGGTGCTGTTTTCTCTTCACAACGACTAATAATATTATTTGCAAACCTAGCTCTTTCTTTCATATTAGATTCTACGAGTACTATCATCTTATTCATCTTAGTCTCATTTTTTTCTATTTTTTGTCTCTTTTCTTCTATCTTTTGACTTATCTCTTTTTCCTGAGAAGAAGAATCAAAACCATGCTCTTCTGCTAAACCTTTTAGTTCAGTTAGCTGATACTCAAGTAATTCAATACTCATCTCATCATTCATTATTCTACCATGAATCTTATGGACTTTTGGCTCCCTATGCTTCACTAGAAATGAGTGGCCAAAGACGCTTCCCCAGTCTGGGATACCTTCGACCCATTCAAAAAAGCGATTATTTTTTTTAGGTTCGTGCTGGCTTCCGACATTTGAAAAGTCTTCATTTGTTTCCCCCTCAAAAAGTTCTTGCTCTGATTTTTCTGTGGCATCTTTTACCTTTACTTTATCTTGGTTATTCTCATTATCTGAAAAATAGGGATTACCACTAATTTCTCCATTTTTTTTCATTTTTTTTTATTTTCTTAATAATTAAACAAATTACAGTACGCTATTGAAGTTTATCAAGCCTTTTCAGGTTAAAGAATGTGGGATTAGAACTAGCATTTTAACTCACTTTCCTTTTAAGGCTAATGGGTTTTTCTTTTCTATCAACAATCTGACTAATAATAATATCTTTAGTTTCGTCTATCGCCTTATATAGGTCACTAGATGTTACTCGAGCAATTATATCTTTATTCCCAAGTATACCTATTTTACATTTAGAAGAAAAGAGTTTCTTATTTGTTCCTGGAGCTTCATTGGCTATTTCCCATAATAGCTCTATATTTTCTTTTTCAGAATCAACTAAATTCTTATTAACACCTTTTTGGCTAGGAGAAAAACAACTGATTGGCCTTTCAAAAGTTTTAATTTTTTTTCTAATATACTCTTCTATCGCTGCCGTAATTTCTAAATTAGTAGTCCTTATTTTTATGTTCATTTTTCTTATTTAATTATTAATTTTGATCTTTATAAAAACCAACATATTGAATCTCCTCCTCAATAGATAAGCCAAATATATCCCCTACTCTTTTTTTAATTGTAGTAATTATTTTTTTTATATCAAGGGCAGTCCCATCCCCACCATTGATTATAAAGTTAGAGTGAAGCTTTGATACCATTACTCCACCACAAACTAATCCTTTAAGTCCAGACTTTTCAATTAGGAACCCTGCGGAAATTACATTATCACAAGTCACCTTTTCTAATTCTGGGAATTTAGAAAAAAGGCTCTCTCTTTCCTTATCACTTTTTATAACATAGTTCTTAAAGATACTCCCAGCTGACGGCTCTACTGGATGTCTCTCTTTTCTATAATCTAAGTATTTTTCAGTCTTTTTTTTAATCTCTGCCCTATCCCCCATTTCAAGAGTAAGTTCTGCTCCGATAATAATTAAATTAGGATTTTTTTTGAAAATACTTTTTCTATACCCAAAATGACAACCCTTATTCTCTATCTCCTCTATATCCCCTGTATTTGAGTTTAGCGCTCTAACTCTAGTAACTATATCACTTATGCAATCACCAAAAGCACCAGCATTTCCACGAACTGCTCCCCCAACTGTTCCCGGCACTCCACCTGCCCACTCCATCCCAGTCAACCCCTTCTCCAGTGCGAATAGTGATAATGATGGTAATAATACGCCAGAGTCAGCATATATTAGTCTGTTTTTAAAAGAGATATTATCTCCAGACATTTTAATAACAATCCCCCTGTAACCACTGTCTGAAACTAAAAGATTGCTACCGTTCCCTAGTACAAAAAAAGGTTTTTTAAATTTTTTAATTACAGTTATTGTCTTTTGAAGCTCATCTTGATTATCAATATCAATAAAATAATCAGCACTACCCCCAACTTTAAATGTGGTATAATCCCTTAGTAAAATATTTCTTTTAATCTTAGGTAAAATTGTTTGAATATCCATTATTGACTAGTTATCATAAAGATTAATAAATAATATACCAAAATATTCGTGAAATCCTAGGTTTGAATTTCTTAAATTTCTAGCACTAGGGAAAAAACTAAAAATGTTATATTCCCCCCTTATCTTGAAATTAGCTGGTGCTGGTGTTGGGCTTAACCCAATTCTCTCAAACTCTTTTATCGATCTTTTCATGTGGTGAGCTGATGTGACTAAAAAAAAGGGTTCATCTTCTAATATCCTAGCTACATTCCTGGCATTCTCTAATGTGTTCTGAGAGCTAGATTCAATTACTATATTTTCAGCTGGTATCCCTCTATTACTAAAAAAATCTTTTACTGCTGGGGCTTTTTCGGACTTAGTATTTCTCAAATTAACTCCCGATATAATAACTCTAGGAGTGTGATCCATTAAATGACTAATTCTTAAAACCTCGCTAGCCCTAAGAACATCGCTCTCTCTTCCGCCTAAAAAAATAACTATATTGTTAATAGACTTATGCTCCTCAATATCTAGTTGCTTATATCCTCTCTCTAGTGGAGTTAATATCATATCTGTAATAGGGGTTATAGAAAATAGATAATAAAAAACTAAACCGATAACTATAAAGACCCTTCCTATCGTTGACTTTTTTCTACTTAAAATTAGAATAAGCCCTAAAAATATAATAAAAAAAATAAAAACGCTTGGAAGTATAAATTTTTGAATTATATCAAAAAACATTATAAATTATTTTTTAGTTTATTTGC
>JAJOKY010000012.1 GCA_021129615.1 Minisyncoccota bacterium
CTTCGTCCTCTTCCTGATTATTGTCCTCATTCCTAGAAACTTCCTTATTAGAGTTTTCACTTCCTTCTGTGAATGATTTAGATGAAGGAGCTTCATCTATGCTCTCTACTGGTTCTTCTTTTTTCTCACCCTCTTTTCTCTTTTTTATTAGATAAAAAAGAATTCCAACTAGAACTAAAATAGCTAAAATAGAAATTAATATTTGTGTATTCATTGTATTTATTTTTCTTATTTTTAATTTTAATCGACCATTAATAAATAGAGCTATGTCTATCTATTAACTAATTATCTTATTATTTTTTCTTTTTGTCAAGGAAAAATCTCTTTATATCCAAGAAAAGATTATTAATATCACCTGCACCAATTACCATTACTAGGTCTTTTGCTCGCATATCTTTCAATAGATATCGTTTCATTTCAGTCATATTTTTTTTATAAAAAACATTTTTTCCTGAAAGTTTTGCTATATTTTTAGAACTATTTTTTTCAGTAAATAACTTGTCATTCCTACCAATAACACCAAAGATAGGAAGAATAAAAATTTTATCTACTGGGGCAACACTTAGCACCCTAACAAAGTCATCAAAAAAATGAGTAGTTCTATTATGCTGATGTGGTTGAAAAATAACTATTATTCTATTTTTTGGATATTTTTCTCTAGCTCCAGCAAGTGTTTTTTCTAGTTCTATTGGGTGGTGAGCATAATCAGAAACCATATTAATCCCCTGGTACCCAGTTTTAAAAATCTCAAAACGACGCCAACAGCCACGATAAGTTGAAAGTGACTTTAAAATAGATTTGCTACTTATTCCCAAAAAACGAGCTGTCTTAAAAGCTGCTAGTGCATTAGATATATTGTGCTCGCCTGGAATTTTTATTATCTTTTTAATAAGTAGGGCTTCTTTTTCTTTTTGTGAATAATAGCTGGTTTTCCTGTTTTTGCTCAAAACCTTAGCTGTATTTTTATCATCTCCATTTGCAATAATAACTCCCCCCTTCAATAGTCTCTTAAAATACCTTGAAAATGCTCTAGTGATATTATCAAAATTCTTATAATAATCTAGGTGGTCTTTGTCTATATTAGTAATCGTAATAACATTTGGATGATAATTTAAAAAAGATTCTTTATATTCGTCAGCTTCAATCAAGAGGTATTTAGATTTTCCTTTTCTAAAATTTTTACCATCAAACTCTTTTAATTTGGTTCCAATAATAACAGTTGGATCTAATCCAGCATCAATCATCACTAGGGATAACATCGCCGTGGTAGTACTTTTTCCATGAGTTCCAGAAACGGCGATAGTGAAATAGTCTTTTGTCAATTCTCCAAGGGCCTCTGGATAGCTCATCGTTTTAATTTTTCTTCTTTTGGCTTTCTTAATCTCAGGGTTGCCTGATAGTGCAGCTGGTGTATATATTAGTAGATCAATACTATCCTTAAGGTTATCGGGTGAGTGAGAGCCAATAGCTATCTCAATCCCCTCTTTTTTTAATTCTTGAATAATCTCTGAACTATTTCTATCAGAACCGCTTATCTTATCTCCTTTAGATAAAAAATATCTTGCCAAAGAAGAGACCCCTATGCCACCTATGCCTACAAAATGTATATTCATAATTATATTTTAAATTCTTTTATAAATTTATTATACTTTAATTTTTCCTCCATTAAAACAAGTGAGCTTACTCTAAAGCTAATATTTATTGTCTCGTCTATTACTGGTATCTCTTCGGGTTCAATATTCCTAAACATAAGACTACTAACCCTGCCAAGTGTTATGTGCGGATAAGAGTTATTATCTAATGAATCGCTGTTATTAATGCGTCTCTTGATTAGGTCTATTGATTTAGATTTTTTGATATTAGCCCAAATCATTTTCGGTCTTTCGGGTATTAGTGGCCAATAAGAGATGTTTTCTATTAAAATATTAAAAGGCTCTATCTCTTCCGAAATTTCATTTAGACAACTTAATATCTCTTCTATTCTTTTGTTATTAACTGAGTGAAAGCGATATAGTGTAAAATGAATATCTTCATCTTTAGTCCACTTGACCGAAAACTCACTCAAAGAATTCTTAAAATGTATTATGTTTTCTATCACCTCTTTTGGTGGAAATATTCCTATGAAAAAATTTCTTCTCATAAATATAATGATATTATTATTCTCTATTATTTTATCAAAAAATATACTATAATCAAAATATGGAATTAGGAATATCGGGAATAGAAAAAAATAATATTATAAATATAATGAGAAGTCTTGGTTATATTTCACGAGAAAGAAGCGGTGAGGAGTTTTCGTTTATTAGGCCATTTGGGCGAAGTGGTTATCCTCGTTTTCATATTTTTATTAGATTTGATAGGGGTAAAAAAGCCATCTTTAATCTTCATCTTGATCAAAAAAAACCGATATATTCGGGGTCTAGGGCTCATTCTGCAGAGTATGATGGGTTTTTAGTGGAGGAAGAGATGGATAGAATCAAAAAACATATATCTTCTTGATTTATGACCAAAATAAATAAAAAAATTAGCAATAGGCTAATTGAAATTGCTGAACTCTTAGACCTTAAGGGTGGAAACCAAGGATATCGTAAAAATGCTTATTTAAATGTGTCAAAAATTCTAGAGAATGATGATATTCAAATTGATCTATTATATAAGGAAAATGGGCTAAAAGGAATTGAATCAATAAAGGGTATAGGGAAAAGTATCGCTAAAAAAATTGAAGAATTTATAACTAAAGGTGAAATATCATATCTTAAAGAGTTAAGAGAAGAGACTACCATAAGACAGGTAGTAACTCACTACTTTAAAACCAAGGGTGTCAGCTTAGAGGAACTAAAGAAAAATGCCCGAAAAAGGACCATCGTCTATTCAAGGTACACCAAGCCCGCAAAAGAGCTAATAGAGCTCGCCGGTAGTATAGAAGAGGCCAAAAAAGCGATTACTACCGTCTCTGAATGGGCAAAATCTAGGGATTTAGAATATACAATAGAGACAGTCTTTAAGAAATGGCTAGAGCTTGATAAGTTAAAGCCAAAAGAGATAATTAAAAAACCATACTATAATGGAGATCCACTTATCTGGTCAAAAACAAAAAATAAGTGGTTCGTTATTGATAAAACCAATACTTGGCTTGAGTTCGCTGATACCGAAGATAAGATTGAGTGGAAAATTATAAAATAATAGAAGATTTTTAAAATAAAAATAATATCTTATGAATAAAAGAATGACTAAAACCAAAGAAAAAAGGGCTAAAAAATTAAAAATAATATTTATTGGAACCCCAGACTTCGGAGCTATTATGTTAGAAAAATTAATTGATAATGGTTATCTCCCTAGTTTAGTTATTACAAACCCTGATAGACCATCTGGTCGCGGGAAAAAAATCAATGAATCCGCGGTTTCAAAAATTTCTAAAAAATATAAGATTGATTTAATCAAGCCAGAAAAAATTAAAACTGCAGGAGATAAAATAGAAAAGATAGAGCCAGATCTAATTATTGTAGCAGCCTATGGTCAATATATTCCATTGTGGATAATAGGAATTCCAAAATATGGGACTATAAATGTGCACCCTTCTCTCTTGCCAAAATATCGCGGGTCATCTCCGATCCAATATCCAATTTTTAATGGAGATAAGGAGACTGGAACCACTATAATGTTAATGAATGAAGAGATGGATAAAGGAGATATACTTTCTCAGAAAAAGATTATACTTAATTCTAATGAAACTTATGAGAGTCTATTTGTAAAATTATCAAACCTCAGTGCTAATCTCTTAATTAAGACTATCCCTAGTTGGATTAATGGAAAAATTAAACCAAAAAAACAAAATAAAGCGAAAGCAGTTTATAGTAAAGTTCTAAATAGATATGACGGTAAAATAGATTGGAAAAATAGCGCTAATTATATAGAAAGACAGGTTCGAGCCTTTAATCCATGGCCTGGATCTTATACATATTTTAAATTACCAAACCTAAAAAATGAAAAATTATTTAAGGTTCTGGATGGAGGAATTTTAAAGCAGACTAAGGTTGGACCATTTGGACCTCCCGGAAAAACATATGTTGCTCCCAATGGAAATATTGCTGTACAAACGGGTAAAGATTTTTTTATAATTAAAAAATTTCAGATTGAGGGAGGGGTGGCGATTAATAGTAGTGACTATCTTAAAGATAACATCAGTCTTATAGGTCTAATCTTAAAATAGAGCCATACTGTCATTTAGTCAACTCGGGAGGGGTGGTAGAATTATAATAGATAAAGACCCATACTAAATAGTTACGATTGCTCATATAGTAATTTGAGAGAGTATCCTAATATTCTAAGGTATCTTCAATTTTTGAGGGGCTTTCTAATAAGTTAAAATCTATTAATGTTGGATTTTCAAATTCAAGATAACTCCTCTCCCTCTCTCTTGAGGTAATATACCCAAAAGAAAAAGAGAGAGAAGAGATTAGAAAAATTCCTAAAAATAAGATAATTTCTCTCTTATTTTTTTTGACAAATACACCTATTTTTGATAGCATTATTTTAAATAATTAATTAAATTAGTAATAGTATGGCAACAACAAAAGCTTCGGGAACAACAAAATTAGGAAGAGACTCTAAGCCTAAATATCTTGGCGTCAAACTATATAGTGGTCAAAAAGCTAAAATTGGCTCAATTATTATCCGTCAAAGGGGAACAAAATTTCTTCCAGGAAAAAATGTTGGAAGAGGTAATGACGATACTCTTTTCGCTCTTTCTGCTGGACTAGTTAAATTCTCTACTACAAGAAAAGAGGGGTTTGATGGAAAAAAAAGAATTGCCAAGGTAGTAAGTGTAGTAGAATAATATACTTAAATTCTTAAAAACTACTTTTTATCTCTTTTTTTGATACAAGAAGAGATAAAACTTTTAAAAAGGGGATGAGGAGCAGTTGGTCTAGACTTAAATTCTGGATGAAATTGTGTAGCTAGAAAGAATGGATGATCTTTAATCTCAATAATTTCTACTAAATTTTTTTTACTATTGATTCCAGACATAATCATACCGTTTTTTTCTAGGATCTCTCTATAGTCATTATTAAGTTCGTATCTGTGTCTATGTCTTTCAGATATATTTTTTATCTTATAACTTTTAGCACTTATTGTTCCAGCTTTTATAGTGCAGGGATGTGCTCCTAGTCTCATTGTTCCTCCATATTGATTCTTTTTAAGGAGTGATTTTTGGTCTTCCATTATGTTAATAATTGGATCAGAGCAGCTGGGATCCATCTCTATCGAATTAGCTCCACTTATTCCACAAATATTTCTAGCAAACTCTATTATAGCAAGTTGCATTCCTAGACAAAGTCCAAAAATTGGTATCTTATTTTCTCGACAATATCTAATTACCTCTATCTTTCCTTCAGTCCCTCTACTACCAAATCCACCAGGGACTATAATTCCATCATAGTCTCTTAGTTCTTTTAGCTTGTTTTTATCCTCTTCATAAGACTCCGCAGAGAGCCATCTAATTTCTGGTTTTTTAAAAAAACTCCAAGCAGCATGCTTGATAGCTTCAATTACTGATATATAGGAATCAGATAATGTAAAACTACCACTTTCAAAATACTTTCCAATAATTGCTATCTTCACTGGGTTTTTTGACCTCCTAATTTTTGAAATAAGATTACTCCACTCACTTAAGTCAGTATTCCGTTTTTTCATCTTAAATTTAGATAAGATCCTATCACCTAAATTATCTTTTTCAAAATTAAGAGGTATCTCATATGCTAAATCGCAATCTGGTGCCGATATAATATCATCTATATCTATATTACAAAAAATAGATATCTTCTTTTTTCTCACAATATCAAGTGGAAAAACAGATCTTCCAACAATTATATCTGGCTGAATACCAGCCTCATTTATTGTTCTAACTGCAGCTTGGGTCGGTTTCGTTTTCATCTCACCTATTGTGCTTGGGACTGGAAGATAACTGACTAACACGGAAAGAACTTTTTTGGGAAATTTTAATTTCATCATCCTAGCTGCCTCTAAAAATATAAAATTTTGATACTCTCCAACTGTTCCACCAATCTCAACCAAAACAAAATCAGATTTAGTATTTTTCCCAACTTTTTTTATTTGAGATATCACTTCGTTAGGAATGTGTGGTATAACTTCTACGCATTTTCCCTTGTATTCTAAATTCCTCTCTTTATTTATAACCTTAAGATATACTCTACCAGTAGTAATATAGTTATCTGAAGAAAAGTCAGATGAAAAAAACCTTTCATAGTTTCCGATATCTTGATCGCATTCAAGGGAATCATCAGTAACAAAAACTTCTCCATGTTCAACAGGGTTCATAGTCCCAGCGTCTACATTAATGTATGGATCTATTTTAACGGCCGTAATAGTAAAACCTTTTCCTTGTAATATCTTACCAATGCTTGATGTAACAATCCCCTTCCCAATCCCTGACATTACACCACCCATAATAAATATAACTCTACTCATAGTCTTACTCGTCTTTAGTAATTACAATCCTAATTGTGCTCGATAAATTATGATCAAATTCAATATCTACACTAAACTCACCAATAGCCTTTATCGGTTTTTCTAACTTTATCTGGCTCTTAAGTAGATCAAAACCCCTCTCTTTAAGAGCGGTTTTTATCTTTACAGCGGTTAGTGCCTCAAATAGCTGCCCCTTATCTCCAACTTTTAAGGCAAATCTTAGTTCGGTCTGATTAATTTTACTAATTAAATCTTGAGTCTCCTTTAGTCTACTCTCTTCTTTTTGTCTGTTTATTTCTCTTTGAACTTCTGCCCACTGCATAATCTTCTTAGTGGCTACTTTAGCAAGATTGCGAGGAATCAAATAATTTCTAGCATAACCCCTTTCTACATTTTTAATTTCAAATTTTTTCCCAAGTTTTTCAATATCTTGAAATAGAATTACCTTCATAAGTATTTTTTTGTTTTATAATAATAGATTATATATCATCTCTCTTGTGACTTCAATAGCTCTTTCAAGTTGAGGGTCTCGCTCCTCCTTAATATCTTCTATACTCATTTCTACTACTATATCTGGGATTAGCCCTATGTCAGATATTGTATGCCCCTTTGGAGTCAACCAGTGGGCTACTGTTATTTTAATTGCAGACCCATCACTTAAATATTCAAGTGCTTGAATCGACCCCTTACCAAAAGAATTTTCTCCTATCAATAATACACTATTATTGTCTCTTAGAGCACCAGCTAATATTTCAGAAGCGGAAGCTGATCCTCTATTTATTAAAACAACAATTGGAAATTTGGAAAACCTATTAACCCCTCTCGATTTTATCTCTCTATCCCCCTCTAAAGACCTTTCGATAACAAAAACCTCTCCCCTATCAAAAAACGAATCACCTATTTTTTGAGCAATATCTAGATATCCTCCAGAATTATTTCTCATATCTAAAATTATTCCCTTAGCTGGGCTATCTATTATTTCCATAGCGATTTTTCTAAAATCAGAATATGCTTTTCTATGAAAATGATAAAATTTTATATGAGCTATATCACCCTCAACCATCTCCCATTTAATGGATGGTGTTGTTATAATACTTCTTGTAATAGATATTCTTTTTGGCTCACTCCACTCATTTCGTAAAATTAATAAAACTACATCAGTTCCTTCAGGGCCCCTAATTAAAGATACTGATTCTTCAATCGAAAGATTTTTAGTTTCTATTTCATTAATTTTTATAATCTTATCTCCTGATAATATCCCAGCCGCTTCTGCTGGTGTTCCCTTCATTGGAGCTATCACCTTAAGAAAATTATCTCTTTTCCCAATCTCCATACCAACCCCCTGAAATACTCCATCGGCATCTTGAAGGAATTTCTTAGAGTCCTCAGGGTTAAAAAAGACTGTGTGCTGATCACCTAAAGCATTGACCATCCCCTGAACTGCACCATGAATTAGTTCATCTGTACTTATCTTATCCGGATAGATAAAGTCACTTCTTATAGTTTGATAGGCCTCCATAATTAGTGTAAATTCAGTGTATTCAGGCCCAAAAAATTTTCTCGCTATTCTGATATCTCTTATAGAATATCCAACAAAAAAACTCACAAAAATGAGTACTAATAAACTGAAAAAAATGAGTATATTTTTATAACTTTTCATTAAAATAATAATAACAAAAAAAGAGAGATAAATCAAGTAATAAAATCGATGCCTCTGGTTGAAAAAAGAGAGATAATTTGCTATCTTTTAAGGTAGGTTAAGGGTGTAGAATTTTGCACTTCTATAAGCACATTAAAAAGAAAGGAGGAGGTCTTTATGTTTAGATGGGATAATCAAGAGAACGAAAAAAGCTTAGATATGGTGCCAAGTCCAATCTTAGTAAAATTATCTATATTGATTCTAATTTCAATCTCTATCTATTGGATCTTTTTTCAACATTAAAATATAGGTAAGGAAAAACTCCTTGCCTATTTTTTTTGTGCCCCGCGTAGGACTTGAACCTACAACCAACGGCTTAAAAGGCCGGTGCTCTACCAATTGAGCTAGCGGAGCTTCAATGTCTAATTAAAACCAATCTACAATATTATAACTTATAAATCAATTAAATTATTCTTTCTATAAACCTATAACCCCTCTCTCCTCATCTCTTGTAGTATGTTTTTCTGAGATTTAGTTAGGCTCTTCGGAATATTTATTTCAATTTTTATGAAAAGGCTCCCCCTACCAAAACTTGAAAATCGAGGTATCCCCTTCCCTGAAACTTTAATTATTTTTCCTGCTCTTGTCTCTGAACTAATTTTTACTATAAGCTTCTTACCTTCTAGGTCACTAATAATAGCCTCTCCACCAAGAACTGCGACCGAATAAGGAATTGAAATAGTAGTAAAAATATCATCACCCTTTCTGGAAAAGACTGGGTGCTTTTTAATAAAAACTCTAATATAGAGATCACCAGCTCTCCCTCCCTTTTTACCAGCCTCCCCTTTTCCAGGAATTTTTAACAATTGATTAGTATCGACCCCAGCTGGGATAGAGACCTTGATCTCTTCGTCTTTTTTTATCCTCCCTTCTCCAAAACAGACATTACATGGTTTTTCTGGCTTTTGACCCTTTCCGCTACAGTCTGGGCAAACTGTTTCTTTTGTATATGAGCCAAATACACTCCTTTTTATTTCTTGAACAACCCCTGTTCCACGACAAGTAATACATTGGTTTTTAGGAGTCCCAGGTTCAGCCCCATCACCATCACATCTTGTGCAAAATATAAACTTATTTAAGTTAAACTTTTTCTCTTGATTTTTCAGAATAGAATCTAGGGACAATTCAAGGCTAACTTCAATATTTTGGCCGGCCATATTGTCTGGTCTTCTCTTATTTGAGGAAAAACCAAAAACTTCTTCAAAAATATCTCCAAGATCACCCTGAAACCCTTGTTGAGAAAAATCAAAGCCATGTTGTTGACCTTGGCCTCCTTGATCATCAAAAACCCTACCAAATTGATCATATTGTTGCTTCTTTCCCTTATTAGAGAGAATCTGGTAAGCTTCATTAATCTCCTTAAACTTAGATTCATCTCCACTTTTTTTATCTGGATGATATTTATGAGCTAGTCTCCGATATGCTTTTTTTATCTCTTCACCAGAGGCACCTTTTGAAACTCCTAAAATATTGTAATAATCCTTCATTATTTTTTAAAAAATAAAATCTTTCCCCCCTTTCTCAATCTACTCCTTCTCGTCTCTCTTGCTCTCTTCTTCTCCAGCATCCTCTTCGGTATAGTCTACTTCTTCTGGTTCTCCAGCATCTTTATCTCTATTCTCATTTTCAGTAGACTTTTCATCCTTTTTTGCCTCTTCCTCTTTTTTATACATTTCAGTCCCGATTTTTTGCATCACTGAAGATAAGCTTGTCGTTTTCTCTTTTATCTCATCAACATTATCACCATCTTTAACTTTTTTCAACTCTTCTATCTTAACCTCAACATCCTTCCTTAAGTCTCCACTAATCTTATCGCCCCCCTCTTTAATGGCCTTTTCAGATAGATGGATTGTGCTATCTGCAATATTCCTAATCTCTATTAGCTCTTGCTTCTTTTTATCTTCATCAGCATGAGCTTCCGCATCTTTTTTCATTTTTTCAACCTCTTCTTTAGATATAGTTGAGGCGCTTTCAATTCTTATTGACTGAGACTTACCACTTGCTTTATCTTTAGCAGAAACGCTTAGTATTCCATTCGCATTAATATCAAAAGAGACTTCAATTTGAGGAACTCCTCTTGGTGATGGAGGGATACCATCAAGTATAAATCTTCCTAATGTCTTGTTATCACTAGTCATAGGTCTCTCTCCTTGAAGAATGTGAATTTCTACTGATGGCTGATTATCAGCAGCAGTTGAAAAAACCTGTGTTTTCGATGTCGGTATGGTTGTATTCTTTGGTATTAAGACGGTATTGACTCCTCCATAAGTCTCAATCCCCAGGGATAGTGGTGTAACATCTAATAATAAGACATCCTTGACATCTCCCTGAAGTATTCCCGCCTCAATAGCTGCACCCATAGCTACAACTTCATCAGGATTAATCTCTTTATTTGGCTCTTTCCCAAAAAACTCTTTAATCTCTTCTTGTATTTTTGGCATTCTTGTCTGTCCACCAACTAAAACTATAGCCTCTATCTCTTTTGGTTCAAGTTTTGCCTCTTTCATTGATTGCTTAACTAGCTTTATAGACTTTTCAATATAACCACCAACAAGATTCTCTAATTTTGCTCTAGTGAATTTTAGTGAAAGATGTTTAGGCCCAGATGCATCTGAGGTTATAAACGGAATATTAATTTCAGTCTCTAGCGATGTTGAGAGTTCAATTTTAGATTTTTCTGCAGCCTCCTTCAGCCTTTGTAGTGCTAATTTATCCTTCATGAGATTAATCCCTTGATCTTTTTTAAATTCATCTACAATCCAAGCCACAATCTTATTGTCAAAATCTTCTCCACCAAGGTGAGTATCTCCACCAGTAGACTTAACCTCAACAGTATCATCACTGATATCTAAAACTGAAACATCAAAAGTCCCGCCGCCAAAATCATATACAACTACTTGTTGATCTTTCTTTTTTGTCAAACCATAAGCCAATGCTGCTGCAGTTGGTTCATTGATAACTCTTCTTACGTTTAGTCCAGCAATTTCTCCTGCTATCTTTGTCTCTTTTCTCTGAGCATCATCAAAATAAGCTGGGCAAGTAATAATGGCATCTGTAATCTCTTCACCAATCTTGTCCTCAGCGTCTTTTTTCAGTTTCTGGAGAATCATAGCTGATATTTCTGCTGGTTTTAACCACTTATCGCCCATTTTCACCTCTACACTCCCATTAGAAGCCTCCCTTATCTTATAAGGGATAACTTTCTTACTCTCTTGAACCTCCTTATCAGAATATTTTCTACCAATAAGCCTCTTTACAGCAAAGATAGTATTCTCAGAATTAGTAATTTGCTGTCTGCGAGCAACGACACCAATAACTCTTTCACTATTTTTAGTCATTGCTACCACAGAAGGAGTTGTTCTCGCTCCTTCACTATTCTCAATTATCTTAGGCTCCCCTCCCTCTATAATAGCCATTGCCGAAAATGTTGTTCCTAAATCGATACCAAGTATTTTTCCCATTTTATATTATTATTAATTTTTTAATTATTTTAATACTCTAACTTTCGCTGCTCTTAATAGACGACCCTTCCTCATATAACCCCTTGAAACCTCTTCTATGATAGACCCGCTTTCTCCCTTTCCATCAATCATCTCTATCGCTTCATGAAGATTGGGGTTAAAGATTTTTCCTACTGATTCTATCTCTTCAACTTCCATTTTTTTAAGAAGATCATCTAAGTTATTTTTTATTTTTAAAAACCCATCTATGATATTGTCAATTTTATCTTGAGGGACTACCCTTTCAGCATCTCTAAAATTATCAACAATATTAAGTATTTCTAAGATAATCACCTCTTCTCTGTAATTGGCGATTCTCTCTGATCTTTCAATACTCTCCTTTTTATAATTAGAAAAGTCTGCCCTTGACCTTTTCCATCCATCTAAGTATTCATCTCTCTCTTTTTCACACCTCCTAAGATCATCACCAGAAACCTCTGTACTCTTCTCCCTCTTCTTCTTATTTTTTTTATTACACTCACTGTTTTTATTCATAAATTTTCCTCTTTTAATATTTTAACTACCCACTCTATTAAATAAATATTTCTATGATATGGCATCCTTTTTGGCCCGACAATAGCTATCAGCCCATCTTCATTATCGGTAAAAATACATTTTGACATAATTATACTAAAATCTCTAAAGCCAGCTATTGGCACCTCTTCTCCAATATATATTTGAACTGATTCATTGTCAAGATTAAAGTCCTCAATACTCTCTTCAATAGACTCGATCATCAATAAAAAGTCCTTGATTTTCTGGACATCAGAAAACTCTGGATCATTAAAAGTTACCCTTAGTCCCTCTTTATTAAATTTATTAACCCCTTCTTTATAAGAAAAGACTAGTCCAGATGATAAAGAAGAAAAAAGCCTTAAAAAAGATAAATGACTCTCTATCTCTCTCCTTATCTCTCTCCTTATCTCTCTCCTTATCTCTCTCCTTATCTCTCTAACTTCTCTTTCTATCGTTTGGTTTAGTATCCTTACTTCTTTTAGAGAGTTTACAAAAAAGCGATACCCCTTATCAGTCGGTACCCTACCAGCTGATGTATATAACTGATAAAGATACCCCATATCGGTAAGTTTTTGCATCTCTGCTCGTATCGTTGCTGATGAAAAAGAGAACTTATATTTTCTTTTTAAATGTTCAGAGCTTATCGGTTCAGCTAGATCAACATAACTATCAACAACCATCTTTAAAATTTCTTTTTGTCTCTCATTGATAATCATTCTGATATTTAAAGTGTAAGATCCACCTACTTATAACTTATATTCTTTATAGCAGATATTTCTTAGCAGTCAAGACCCCTGACTGCTAATCGGCTTACACAACAGACTATTTCACAACTTCCAATAAACAAGCACTAACTACTAACAGAGGAAACTCATAGCGGGGTACCTGTAGAGGTCAACGAATTAGTTGACTTCTACAGGTACCCCGCTACGGCAGAACTCCAACTGGTTGATTTCAGAAGTCAACTAAATACAATAAATAGCTCTTGCTCTATTCCTTCTCTTCTTTCCATAAGGCTTGTGCTCCCTCGGAGAGAGTACAAGCCCTTGTTTGTTAAGGTTAGTGGTAGTGGCTCCGTTGATTTTGGAAGTCAATGGAGCTCTTTGTTTTGTGGCTACAAAAATTGCCGAGGACGGACCTCAATAATTTCTATCTCTTCTTTCTCCTCCATCATCCTCTTTCCCCTCCATCATCCTGAACGGAGCAGAGTGGAGTAAAGGATCTCGTTCCCTCCTCCCTTTTCTCCCGTTAGTAGTTATCTGTTGGAAGTTAGCTGTTGCGAAGCATCCCCCCCTGCTCTCTCCTTCCCCGTTTGGTTATTCTATTTTGTATCTTGATTATTGTTTCTTACATCTTGCTTCCTTACTCCTCTTCGGGGGAGGGAATCTCCTTTAGCTTAGGATCATTAGACACTCCATTGATACGATATAGATCTTTATCAATTTTTCGAAATTCGTGCGATGCCTTATTGTAGTGATTAACTGTAGCAGTCATCGATTTCCCAAGTGAGCTCATCGTTTTTTGATAAGAGGAGAGATGCTTCTGGAGACCTTCTATTTTTTTCTTTATCTCTTTAGCTGATTCCTCTATCTGCATAGCTTTGAGCCCTTGAATTACTGTTTGAAGGTATGCTAAAAATGATGTCGGAGAAACAATTATAACTTTGTGTTTTCCAGCTGCTCTCTGAATAAGATTCTCAGTATTTTCAGTTACCGCTCCTATCTTATTGATTAAAAGGTCATAATAGATTGCTTCGTGAGGAATAAACATAAAGGCAAAGTTAGTAGTACCATCTTCAGGTCTAATATATTTAGCCGTTTCAGTAATTCTGGTTTTAAGGTCATTTATAAAACTTTTTCTAAAGTGTTCTTTTTCTAGCGGATCTTTAGCCTCTATTATTTTATTATAGTTTTCTAATGAAAATTTAGAATCAACTGGAACAACTTTATCCTTAATAAATATTACAGCATCAACAATCAATCCATCAGAAAAAGAGTATTGCATCTGATAAGATCCCGGGGGCATAACATTACGAAGTAGAGTTTCAAGATAAAACTCCCCAACCACTCCCCTCTGTTGTGGGTTCTTAAATATATCTTGAAGGTCGGTTAGTTGATCTGTGACATTAATAACTTTCTTTTGACTTTCGCTAACTCTCACTAACTCTTCAGTGATTTCCCTAATTAAGCGAACGCTTTCTTGTGATTGTTTTTGAGAGTTTTCGGTGCTTCTCCAAATACCCTCTCCAACCTCTTTTCTTATAGCTTCAATATCTTGCTTAATATATTGAAAGGGGTTTTTTTCTCTCTCATCTTTTAATTCTTTTTTTACTATCCAAATAACTATTCCTCCGATAATAATCATCCCAACTAAAGTTATAAAAATATATAGATTCATAGTAATAATTAACTTAGATTATAAAATTAACTACCTCATAAATAGATCCTAATACGAGAGCTAATATCACAGGATAAATAAGAAACTTCATACGCAGTGGTCCTATCTTGCCATAAATTATTGAAACTAATATGCCATCAATCGCCAGCATAATCCCACCAACTATAGATATCACCCAAATAAAATTATTAAATCCTAAAAATAATAATAATAATGGAATAAAGCAAGTCATCGTTGAAGCAGTAGTTTTATCTACCCCCATATCATACCATAATATTTTTTTAGCTGTTAATCCTATAGATATGAAAGATGTAAAAGTTGTAATTATAGCTAAAAACATAACTAAAATAGTGATATCTCTGCCTAGAAAATCCTGCAAACCAACTAAAAAATTAGGGGTAGTTTGATCTCCCATTATTCCCAGAACAATAAAGATGAAAAAAATATAAACTAATATCGAGAAAAAAATAGAAGCAAATATAATTTTATTCAATAGGTATTTTTTACTACCAAGAATCTCTTCAGCTTCTGGGATTAGACTTAATCCCCAAAGTGAAAAAAGAACCACACCATAGGGCATAAAAAGATATGATGAATCTTGATAAAAAGATAGTCCTGAAAAATCTATATAGTCTTTTGTTTTTATAAGCAAGACAATTAAAGAGATAAGAAGCAAAACGATCCCATAGAGTTGAACTTTTCCTATCGCCTTAACTCCAAGGAATATTAAGGCTGAGCCTAAGGTAAAATATATAATTGTATAAAAAGTTTCTCCAAAGCCAAGTATTGGCGAAAAAATTACTTCTAAAAAACTGCCACCGATAATGAGGAAAACTAAATTAGCACCGAGAAGTCCTAAAATACCAGACATTAGAGCTATTTTATAGATCTTCTTACCTAGATGATATTTAACAAATCCAGGAAGCCGTATAAAATCTGGGGTTTTTAAAGCTATTTCTGCAAAAAAATAATGGACCAAAGCTACTATAATCCCTAACACAATAAAATAGATCCCCATAATAATAGGGCTAGTTTTGAGCGTAAGATAAGGGAGGGCAAAAAGTCCTGCTCCAATTATCGTTCCCGTGATAATAGAAAATGCATAAGCAATTCGCAGCATGTGACCCTAAGGGGAGTCGAACCCCTGTTACCGGATTGAGAACCCGGCGTCCTAGGCCTCTAGACGATAGGGTCAAAAAAAGGGAGAGTGGTTATTTTTCTATTTCTTTTAAAATCCTCTCAAAGTCTTTCTCTTCTCTAAATTTCAAGAGAATTTTCTTAATATTTTTAAAAAAAATCTCTTTACTTGGGTTAAGATCTTCAATAGAAATGATAGTCTCTATATAGGCTTCATCTTCTTTGATTAACCCCAAGAAAGACTTTCTAAATAGTAAAAAATTTTTGATGTATTCTGTATAAAAAACATCTTTTTCCAATATTTTCCTAAGGTTAAAAAAATCTTTCTCAGTGACTATGACTCTCTTTACCTTAGCCACCTCTTTTTTCTTTCTCTTCATTATATCAGCTCCTTTTCTTCCATATCACTCTCCCCTATTTTTTAAAGTACTATTTTAGAATAGCAAAAAAAATAATAATACACAAATTAAAATAGTCTATTCCCGAGAATAGATATTTTCTGATATTTGAACAAGATTCATTCCTAAAATCATCCAAGCTCTTACCACTAAGAGTATTTCTATAACCTCACCCTTATTAAGCTTTTTATCTACCCAAAAAGGAACACTATCTCCACCATAATTTACTTTAAAGTTTGTCTCCTCCGATATATTTAAATCGCTAACCCACAAATCAGATCTCTCACTAAGTCCGACGGTAGATATATTTAAGTTTTCGTTTTCTCTTTGTAATTCTCTAGCTGTTTCTATATCAGATATAATATATCCCCGCTCAGAAGCTATATTCAAAAGAAGCATATCAACTGCTTTTTTGTTAATAATAATAATCGGCGTCTGTGAATATTTTAAGAAAAACCTTAAGTTGTGGGGCTTATTTTCTCTTAAGCAATTCAATATAAAAAAATTATTCTTTAATACAGCAAGGGGTTTGTTTGGGAATCTATAAATATCTTTCCAGCCCCCTCCAACAATAGAGATAAGGTTTATTATTGATGAGTTTTGCTCAGAAGAAACCAAGACCGAAACAGGTTTCTTAATATAAAATCTCAATTTTAATAAAAATATATTCATCTTTCTGGTGGTATCTGATAATAGTTAATAATAAAGGTGGCAAGATCACTAAAAATTGGAGCAGCTGAATATTCTGCAGTTCTTGTTTTGGGATCATCTAGCTTAACTAAAATTAAAAACTCAGGATTAAACGCGGGAGCATATCCAATAAAACTCTGAATGGTCTTATCAGAATACCCCCTTTTCGGTATTCCAAGCGCAGACCAAGCCACTTGTGCTGTCCCAGTTTTCCCAGCAACATAGTAACCAGAAACTCTTGCTGTTCTAGAAAATCCATAATTAATATTTTCTACCATCATTGTTGTTATCTCTAGACTAGTTCTTTCAGATATTACTCTATCCCCCATTTGGACATCCTGCCCCCTATCCACTATATATGGATTAACTAATCTTCCACCATTCGCAAGAGCAGAAAAAGCTCTAAATAACTGCATTGAAGTGACCTCTATCCCCTGTCCGAAAGAAGCATTTGCTAAATTTATATCATAACCCCTTTTGAAATTTAGATTTCTTGAATAAACTTCACCCTGAAGACCTATCCCTGTTAAATTTAAAAATCCAAACTTATCAAGGTATTCTGTGAAAAGATCTTCTCCAATAAGTTCTGCAATAAAAACTGAGGCAGTGTTTATAGACTTTCCAAGTACAGTAGTCATATCAACCATTCCCCAAACTCTCTGTGCAAAGTTCCTTATTGTATCCCCCCCTATTCTTACTGATCCTGTATCATTAAACATAGTATCGGGTGTAATTTTCTCTTCCTCAAGAGCTATCGCCATCGTTATGGCTTTAAAAGTAGACCCCGGCTCATACACCAACTGGATTGCATCATTCTTAAA
This sequence comes from Minisyncoccota bacterium, assembly GCA_021129615.1. Taxonomy (GTDB): domain Bacteria; phylum Patescibacteriota; class Minisyncoccia; order Minisyncoccales; family CSSED10-335; genus JAJOKY01. Next base: position 17,648 of record JAJOKY010000012.1, read on the forward strand.
TATACTAAAATCTTCTTCAAGAAAAAACTTATTAGGATTAAAATCGGGATAATTGGCTAGAGCAATTATCCTTCCAGTAGAAGGGTCTCCTACTAAAATTGTTCCTCCATCTATATCTAATCTTTCTTGGGCACTTCTAAGAAGGCTCTCAGCTTTAAATTGAATATTATAATCAATCGTTAGAAAAATGTCTTCTCCTTCCTCAAAAGATCCAAATATCCTGTTAATAAAATATCCACCAAAGGTCTTCACTCTCTCTTGAAGGGCTCTGTCTCCCTTTAAGGTATTATTATGATAACCCTCTATGCCATATTGTCCAGAACCAGATCCACCTAAAAAACCGACAATATGAGATGCTAAATTATTCCGAGGAAAATATCTAACAATCCCCTCTCTTACAAATATTCCAGAAAAATCGATATTTTTTATGGACAGTGACTCTTCTGGAGAGAGTCGTGTTTTAATCAATTCAAAAGAGCTATGGCTTCTGTTGACCTTTCTAGATATTACACCAATATCAATATTGAGTGTTTCCGCAAGAAATTTTATTACTTCTTGAGGGTTATCATCTCCAGCATTAATTTCTCTTGGAGAAATATAAACATACTCCCATTTTCTATTAATTGCCAATGGATGTCTCTCTTTATTCTTATCAGTAATAAAAATTTCTCCCCTATCGGCTTCACTTTCAAGAAAAAATCTTTGCTGTCCTTGAGCTAGTGCTTTCCAAAAATCATGATTAATAAGCTGAAACTGAATCAACCTAAAAATTATAATAAAAGATAAAATTAAAAACCCTACTAAAGTAAAAGTAAATTTCCATTTTTTCATAAATTATCTTAGAGCGACTTGAGGCTCTATAATTTTTATATGGTGGACCTGATCAATCTCTTTAAAGTCAAAACTTCTAATTAGCTCGCTAGCTAAAAGTAGTGAATTGGACTGCATAAATCTATATTCAGTAGATATTCCGATATCTATAATATTATCTATTTTTCTAGTATAAAGATGACTAATACTGGTCTCTTTAGTCATCATACTAACTTGATATATATAACTCCCAGTTAGAAAAAGAATGAAAAGAATGATAGATCCTGTGAAAATATTTCCATTAAAAATCGAATTTAATTTTCTATTAAATAGGATAATTTTCATTTTGTTTTATTTTTTATAGCTACTCTTAATTTTGCCGACCTTGATCTTGCATTGTTAATTATCTCTTTTGGACTTGGTACTACTGGTTTTTTTGTGATAACAGTTATCTCTTCCGATTGCTTTAAGAAGGTCTTGACAATCCTGTCCTCAAGAGAATGGAAAGATATGATAGATATTACTCCTCCTTCTTCAAGTATTTCAATCGCATCTGGAAGAGCTTTTTTGATATTTTGAAGCTCAGAATTGACTGCTATTCTTATTGCCTGAAAAGTCTTAGTAGCGGGGTGGATCTTCTTTATTTTAGGAAATATGTTTTTTATTATTTCTGCTAAATCGATAGCGGTGTCTATTTTTTTTATTTTTCTTCTAGAAATAATTGCACTTGTAATTTTTTTTGAAAATTTTTCTTCAGCAAAGCTCTTCAAAATAGACTCTATCTCCTCTGGTGGCCAAGAATTAACAATATCCCAAGCCGTTAGTTCATCTTTTATAGAATACCTCATATCAAGAATTTCATCTTTTTGAAATGAAAATCCCCTTTTACTTGAATCAATGTGCCAACTGGACATTCCTAGGTCAAACAAAAACCCTGAAACTTTTGAAAACTTTTCTTTTTGAACGATTTTCTTAAGATTGATATAATTATCTTCCTTGGCTATTAATCTATTAGAAAAATTGTTTTGCTTTGCCTTATCTTTAACTAGTTTTATATTCCTATTATCTTTATCAATGCCTAATACCCTCCCACTTAGTCCCGTTTTTTCAAGAATTGCAAAAGTGTGCCCCCCTTCTCCTATTGTGCAATCTATAAAATTCTCATTCCTTTTAGGATTAAGATATTGCATTACTTCTTCTTTTAAAACCGGTATATGCATATAAATAGATTTAAATATTCAACACTTAATCTCCTATATCCCTAACTCTTTTAATCTTTCAGCTATATTTTCTCCCTCTTTTTCTGTCATCCCCTTATATTTCTCCCAGACAAATTCATCCCAGACTTCGATCCTATTCATAACACCTACCAAAACCGCCTTCTTTTTTAAAAGAGAATATTTTTTTAGATAATCGGGAATAAGTATCCTCCCCAAGCTATCGATACTTACTTCCATTGCACCACCTAGCATTAGTCGTGAAAACCCCCTAGCATCAGACTGAGATAATGGGAGTTTACTTATCTTTTCCGCCAAAGACTGCCACTCTTTCGTTGAAAAGATAAATAAACAGTGGTCTAATCCCCTTGTAATCACCACTTTTTTACCCAAAAGATTACGAAACCTAGCTGGCACAGCTAGTCTTTTTTTGTCATCTAATAGATATGTATATTCACCTATAAACATAACTTATTTTTTTTATAATCTAGTCGATATATAAATCGACTTATCAACACGCTTTGATAGTTTTCCCACACTTTTCCACAATCTTCTATTATATACCCACTATACCCCACAAAGATACATTCAGTCAATACCGATAAACACCCCCCTGATTTTAGGTTAAAAATAAGCAGTTTTCCACAATAGACAAAAAATAAAAGTCTTTTTTTAAAAAACAGACAAAGTAAATAGTAATTTTAAAAATAGAAAAAGAAAAAAACGGGGAAATCCCGTTTTTTTACTTCCTTTTTAAAAACTTGAAATGCTTCCTTAAATCTTTAGTTAAGTTTTTCTTTTAGAATAGCTAATTTTCTAATTCTTTCTAGTTTTTTAGAACTGTTACGATTAAGAACAACCGCTCTTTTTTCTTCCATCCATCCAGAAATTATAGTAAAGTATTTTTTAAAGATAAGAAAGATAACTAAAGTTAATACTAATGGTAAAAGCAAGAAGTCAATAAAGCGATTATTAGTAAATCCTGTAGCAATTTCAGTTGCAACTCCAGCAACAACTCCTCTAACTACAGAGACTATAGAGGTATCGCTAGAACTATTTTTATTGGCTGAAGCAAATGCTGTCCCAGTAAGCCTAGTCACCCCTATCTGAAATGATTCACTCGACTCAACTCTAGCATTAAAAATAATAACCCTTCGCTCTCCAGCTAATATCGTCCCAATATTTACGCCATTTTGGATGTCTCCCTTAAATGGAACTCTATCAACCCTAAGTCCTCCAGCATAACTGATTCCATCGGGTAAGATATCTCTTATAATAACACCATAAGCATTATTATTCCCTTCCACCTTAACATCTATATAGACTGCAATAAGCTCATCTGGTGATACAGTTAATGATTTCACCCATTCGCCGTTATCATCAAGGCTTCTTACATATCTCCTAATTGATAAATCTTCATTAATTACCTCTTCCCTAGTGTCAGTTTGACAAGTTATAGAATCAATTAAGCTAGAATTGTTTGATCTTCCATTTCTAAGAAAATATGTATATGACTGATTATTCCTTAAATTAGAATCAAGGATCGTCCCAGAAGAAGATGATTGATTCCAACTATTAACCCTGGTACTACCTCTGAAAAGTGAAACATTCTCTCCATTTGAGAAAGAGTAAGCTATTCTTATTGAATCAACAGTAGACCTATCGCAACTTATATTTCCGGAAACATCACCTGTCTCCTCTTCTCCAGCAGTCCTAAAAGATCTAGTCTGTCCCCTTTCTACTCCATGAGTATTTTGAGCTACTACTCTAAAGTGATAAGTGGTGTTAGCTGATAATCCACTAAGAGTTCTACTTACTCGTCCTTGAGAAGTTGAATTATTCCTAACATTGGTAGTTCTATTATATA
>JAJOKY010000024.1 GCA_021129615.1 Minisyncoccota bacterium
TAGAGCATGGGGACTCTCATGGAGATCGGATAGAACATGGGGACTCAGATAATCCGTCTCGTGATGAAGGGGTAGAGCATGGGGATGGGATAGAGCATGGGGACTCAGATAATCCATCTCGCGATGATGGAATAGAGCATGGGGACTCAGATAATCTATCTCGCGATGATGGAATAGAGCATGGGGACTCTCATGGAGATCGGATAGAGCATGGGGACTCTCATGGAGATAGTTTTAATTAATCAATTATCACTATTATGATAAAAGATTTTACAAGAATTATGCCAAAAAAAGGATGTGAGGAATGGATAAAAAAACTGGGAGAGATGTCAGCTCTCTTTTCTAATACAGAGTACGAGACAATTAAGCGTGGACTTAGAAGGATTGCGATTATTAGAGTTAGCCCCGATAATCTTAACTTATTTTTAGAAAAAATTAATAAAGATAGGTTATTGTTTACACCCGTTTTAAAAGTGGCTGAATCTTCTTCCTTCTCTATCTTAAATAAATCAATTAAACCAGGAGATCCTTTCTCATGGGAGGGCTTTTTATCTAGAAACAACAAGGACGCTCAAAAATTTAAAAAATACTACCTAGAAAATGACCATATAGGGATTGGGGAGATGTTGGATTACCCAAAGTGCTGTACGGATCACTTTATTAGAACATTTCTAATTGACCCTTGCCCAATTTGGGAGGGAGTTAGTGGTAAGGTGAAGGGATACCCTGAATCTAATAGGCTTATTAGGTATTTTGGCCCAGTAATAACCGCTCATATCTCATGTTCTCCTGATTGTAAAGAGACAAAAAAAATGGGCAAGGAGTGGTTTAAAATAATGAAAAACATTGATAGCAAGCTAGCTGATGAGATGTATCAACTATTAGCAGGTCCAATGGTATGGAACAGCTATCATGGTGTTGTCCAAGTAGAAACCCCATATTTTATTGGATTAAATAGTGCTTATTATATTCCGAAAGAACCAAGGATAATAGAATGGTTAGGAGAGATAAAAGAAAAAACTCCTAGAAATAAAAAATTGAAAAGAAAGAAATAAGAATATATCTGCCATCTTCTTATTTCTTCCAAACAGCAACTGATAGCCCTGAGTAATCTTTCCGGTCTAATTTCCACCCTTTAATTTCTGGAAATTGACCAACCCAATCATATTTTTTAAGATTTAAGACATCTAAATACTCATAAAAAATTACCTTACCTCCTTTTTTAGAGTTATTCTTAAGTTTATTAAGATAATTATTTCTATCGTCTGGGTGAACATGGTATAATATCGCAAAAATAAAATCAAAGGGACCTTTTTTGAAAGAATAATCTTTTATGTTCCCAACTTCAAAATTGTTAGCATGTTTCGAGTGAAGGACTTCTTTTGCTTGCTTGATTGACTTTTCCATAAAATCAATTCCATATGGTACTATTTTATACCCCGATGTAATTTCCAAATATTTTAACATTAATCCATTCCCACAGCCCAAATCAAGAATCTTCCCATCTTTGTCTATCTCTGAAACAAAAGCCATATAATTTTTCTCTGGTAATTGAGAAAATCCATTTGGCCGATAAAAATTTTCACCATTATTATCATCCCAATACTTTTTAATATAAAAATTTTTATACCTTGAATAAAACTCACTTGCATTTTCTTGACTGTTATTCTTGTTATTATCCATAATTTTTATTATAATTAATTAAATATAAGCTTAATATAATATTATAACTAAAATATTTAAAAGATACAATATTAAAAGTCGAAATAAAAAAATAAAATAATATTATTATGAAAATAAAAATTTTAGTAGTTGCTTTTGGTTTAGCTCTCTTTATCTTGGGAGCCACGGCTGGGTTTATTCTGAGTCCTAGTCAAAGGAAAAATATATCTCCAATAATAGACGAGAGGAAGATAGAAGATAGTTTCATTTTAGAAAATAAAGAGATAAAAAAAATTGCCTCATTAATGAAGATGGGCTTAATGGATGAAATCAATGTTAATATCTCTGGAGAAATAATTAGCTCAGATAAAGATAGTTTTACTTTGCTCCGTGATGAAAATACAATAAAGATAAAGGTTGATGAGCAAACTAATATTTATCGATGGACAGAATTTGCTGAAGGAGAAACTCCTAAAAATAGGGAAATAGAGCTTAGTGATATACGGGCAGATGAGACAGTAGGAGTTTTTATAATGATAACAAAAGAAGGAGGTTTACTTGCCAGAGGGATATCAGCTTCTGAGATTGAAGAAGAGGAAGAAACAATAAGCACATAGCTTATCAAGAGAAACGATAAAAAAAGAAGAGGAGGTTACCCCACTCTTCTTTTTTTTGTTGCAGTTATACTCTTTTTTAATTCTTTCATTTCTTCCATCTCTTTTTCTACTTCTTCAATCCCTTCACTTATCTCTTTTTTTCCGCCAATAATCTCTTTTTCTATCTCTTTTCTGCTTTTTTTAAATTCACCAGTGAACTTTCCTAGGCTTCTAGCGATCTCTGTTGTCTTATTTTCTCCAAAAAATAAGACCCCTAGAGCTATAACGACTATTATTACTTCAATAAGACCGACTCCAAACATATTTTAATTGATTGTTTATATTATTAAATGGTTATTCTGTGGGGGCTTTCGTTCCTTTGCTATTTTTTAACAAAAGGATGCCAGCAAAATATAGTCCCATAAACGGGATAGATAGCATCATCATAGTAATTCCTGTTCCATCTGGTGTTATTATCGCTGAAAATATGAAAAAAATAAGTATTGCATACCTCCAATTTTCCATCCAAAAATTATCGCTAACAATACCCATTTTAGATAATAAGACCATAAAAACAGGAAGCAAAAAAATTATACCGACTACTATCATTAAAGCAAAAACCATACTAACAAATTGAGTTAGGCAAAAAAATGGTTCTGCTCCAATAGCAATAACGAAAGAATAGAGGGCTTTAAATGTGGTCGGTATAATTAAAAAATAGGCGAAAAGACATCCTAAGATAAATAAGATTGAACTAGGTATTAAAATTTTAAAAATTGCTTTTTTTTCTGTCTGATAAAGAGCAGGAGCAAGGTATTTAATCGCTTTATAAATAAAAAATGGAGAGCTGGATATTAGACCTAGCAATAGAGAGATAATCACAAGAGAGAGAAAGGCCTCTAATGGATTAAGCACTATTACTTGAATTTCGCCTGAAAGAAGGTCGCGTTTTGCTATCTCTAGAAAATAGACGGATATAGAATTTAAGGACGGAATAGGATAATAGAGAGTGAGCCCGAATAAAGCAGCTTGACGAAACCCAAAGCCAAAAAAGAAGAGAGAGAAAGCGAAAGTAATCCCCATCCATGATAAAAATGCTTTTCCTAGTTGAGCTACTTCTTCAAAAATATTCATTTTTTTAATTACACTTATATGAAAAATTATCTTAAGGGTAGATTATAGATAATTAAAAACCTTCTCTTTTTATAACATTCCAGATTTTTTGATGTACCTCTTTAATTGATAATAGTTGGCCATTCTCTATACACTCTATTACTCGAAAGTCCTTAGGAAACTCCTTCGAAGCCCAGATATAAGAACTCAGAGTATTAGTTAGGTGGATTTTATCTGCCTCATGAATATCTCTTTTTTTATTTCCGAGATAAGATTCTCTCTTTTTCTTTTTTTCTTTTTCAATTATCTTTGAAGAAAATTTCATAGAAAAAGACGGTGATGTTTTTAGTATAAAGGTTATATCGGGCTTTGGAATTTTAAAAATATTATATTCAAGATCATATAGCCATTTTATATACTTTTTTCGTTCTTTTTTATTTTCAATTTTCCCGCCCTGATGACCTATATTAGAACTAATGTACCTATCAGAAATGATGATTTTTCCTTCCTCTATCCACTTTCTTAATTTAAAGCTTGAATCATATCTATCGCAGGCATAAAAAATTGACGCTCTATAGGGACCAACCTCTTCTGAGCTTCCATATTTTCCATTCAAATACTCTTCAACTAGTCCAGCTGACTTTGTCCCATATTGAGGAAAATCAATTTTAGCGACTTTACCTCCCTCTTTTTTGAAGCGACTATATAGTAATTTAGTTTGAGTAGCTTTCCCAGATCCATCTAATCCTTCAATTACTATAAATCTACCAGAGCTAGGTTGTTTTTTCATAATAATTTTAATTATATAATTACTATTATATCACCTATTCTTAGTAGGGGCAAATTTATTTTTAGATTAGATTGTTTACATATCAATAGAGATATGATAGTTTGTTTTTATTGTTTAGAACATTAAAAATAAAGGAGTGATATTGTGTCAAGTAGAAACAATAATTATTGGAAGTTAGGCTTAGCAATACTATTATTTGTTACGATAGTTATTATACTTATCTCTTTAATAAAGATAAGCATAACTATGCAATCCTTAATCGCACCAAACGATAGAGGTCTTGAGCAAATTATTGTAGGTGCTCATATGCGACTAGAAGAAGCGGAGATAAGAATAGAGAGGTTAGAAAAAAAGAACGAAGAATTAACTCAAAAGCTAGAAGAAGTAAGGCAAAAGCTAGAGAAGTGGGGGATTGAAGTTTTTGAAGTTACAGCATATGCTCCTCTCTGCTTGAGTGCAATTGAGGGGATGTGTTTTAGTGGAGATCCCTCAATCACAGCTTCGGGAGAAACGGTTATTCCCGGTATAACAGCGGCTGCAGGGAGAGACATCCCCTTTGGAACAGTTATTTATATTGAAAACATCGGGAAAAGGATTGTCCAAGATAGGGGCTCAATGATCACTAACTACCACCTTGACATAGCCGTAAAGACAAAAAAAGAAGCCTTAGTTTTTGGAAGGCAAGAGCTAAGAGTTTTTATTCAAAGAGAATAAAAAAAGCGGAAAGAAAACTTTCCGCTCTATTTTTAGGTGTGGGCTCGTCCAGACTCGAACTGGAGACCTCTTCGATGTCACCGAAGCGCTCTAACCAACTGAGCTACGAGCCCAAAAATAAATTTTAAAATTTAATTTTCTGTATATTTAGAATGACAGAAAGAGCCACAAAAGTCAAAGAGAGAGGAATAAACCCAGAAAGAAAAAGAGAGAAAGAGCGAAAGAGCGATAACGGAGTCTGGCCTCGCTACGGCAGAAAGAAGCAGAATAATGAAAGGAAAAGAATAAAGAAATTACAAAGAAAGGAGTTAGTAACCCCTTAGTTTATTTATTTTTTTATGATATCTAATTTTTTCTAATGATTTCGCTTCAATCTGCCTAATTCTTTCTCTGGTAACATTAAATTCATTCCCTACCTCTTCTAGTGTATGAGCAATCCCGTCATCAAGACCGAATCTCATTGCTAAAATTTTTCGTTCTCTTTCGTTAAGACCAGACATTATCTCAGCTAATCGCTCCTTAAGAAGGCTTCTTCCCGCCTCCATTGATGGAGAAATTATCTTATCATCCTTGATAAAATCACCCAAAACACTGCTATCTGCATCATCGCTAACTGGGGCTGCTAAAGATGCGGTTTTCTGAAATATCTTAGTTATATGAATAATTTTTTTTAATGGAAGTTCCATTTCAGAAGCAATCTCCTCAGAAGAAGCTTCCCTCCCTAAATTTTGCAATAATTCTCTTCTAGTTTTATTGTATTTATTAATAGTTTCAATCATATGAACTGGGATACGAACTGTTCTTGCCTGGTCTGCTAGAGCTCTATTTATTGCTTGCCTAATCCACCAAGTAGCATAAGTTGAAAATTTATACCCTCTTCTCCAGTCAAATTTTTCGACAGCTCTAAATAATCCCATATTCCCCTCCTGTATTAGGTCAAGTAGTGTTAAATTATTAGATTTGCCCATATATTTTTTAGCAATAGACACCACTAGACGAAGATTAGCCTGTATCAACTTAGTTGTTGCTCTTGGATCTTCTTTTTCTATTCTTCTTGCTAAATCTTTCTCTTCTTCGGCAGTAAGGAAAGCCGTTTTAGAGATCTCTTTAAGATATATCTGGATTGAATCAACTTTTAATTTTAATTCTTCTTTATATGTCTTCTTTTTATCGGATCTTGTTTCAAGAAAGTTTCTATTCTCCTTGATATCAATCCCCAAAACAACCAACTCATCATAAAATAACTCCAATCCCTCAATATCTCTTTCTAGATCAGGGAAAAAAGATAATATCTCTGATATCGTTACAAAACCCCTTATCTTTACCTTTTTGAAAAGTTGCTCCTTTATTTCTTTAGAAAATATCTCTTTTTTATTTCTTCTTTTTATTTTTACAGACTCCTTTTTCTTGGAATCTTTCTTAGTAACCACCTTCTTATTAACCACTTTCTTGGTTCCCACCTTGGCTATTTTTTTTATATTAGAAGTCTTTTTAATTGGTGTTTTTTTTATGGGCTTCTTTTTAAGAGACACCCTGTCTTTAGCTACTTTTTTTATCGATTTTTTTATAGAAGACTTTTTTATTGCATTAATTTTAGTTTCTTTTTTTGGCATATATTTATATAGAGATATTTAAAAAAATATAATTACTTGCAATTTAATTGATAAAAACAGAGAAACTCTATACTCTTTAAATAAACTTTTAGCATAATTTTATAGCTGAGTCTATAATTAGTGGCCTTTATTTTCTTCAGCGACTTTTTTCGATGACGAATTCTGCACCCCTAATAATTTAGAACTAGAATTAATCTCTTTAGTTATTTCTTCGACTCTAAGAAAGTCTTTAGTCTTCTCAGCTTCTATCATCTCACTTCTCAGTCTCTTTAATTTTTCTTTTAAGTAGAGTGTTTTTATCTCAGTAAAACACTCTAACCCCTCTTTCTTAAGGTCATCAATCTCTTCTATTTCTCCCATCATTAAGAGGTACTCAATCCTTTCTTTTGTTTCAGGAGCAATTCCCTCCTCCCTCCCCTCTATCACAAGCATAATCTTTTGATTTTCTTCTAAAAAAAACTTTCTGTCTTCCTCAGAAAGAAGACTTAAGACAGATATGTCTTTACTAGCTAGCATTAAAAATCTTTCTTCTAGTAGGTCTTTTCTTGTTTTTCTTTCTCTTTTTTTATGAGCAATAGTATCCCTTAAAAACAAAGGTGTCTTTAGTTTTGATATCTCTTCAAGTATAACCCTTTCTTCGGTCCCAAGATCGCAAGCTAGCTTTTGAATCCAAAAGTGTCTCTCAATACTATTCGGTATGATAATAATCTTAGGAATAAGTTCATCGGCAATACTTTTTTTATCTTGAGGTAAGGAAGGGTTTTTTGCCGAAAAAGCTTTTTGAAAATAGAAATCCATTATTGATACTGCCCCTTCAACTATCTCTCCCCACCTTTCAGGATCTTTAAAAATAATATCAGCTGGATCAAGTCCTAGTGGCATAACGACTACCTTAATATTAAATCCTACTGAGCGAGCAGAATCTATACCTCTCTCGGTTGCTAATCCGCCAGCATCATCCATATCAAAAGCGGTTCGCAGATTATCGGTATATCGTTTAACTATTAAGAGCTGATCCTTACTAATAGCCGTCCCTGATGTTGATATCGTATTTTTCATCCCAGCTTTATGCGACATAATAACATCAGTATATCCCTCTGTTAATATACAAAAATCTTTTTTTCTAATTTCCATTTTAGCCTGATGTATCCCATAAAGAACTCGACTCTTGTCATAGAGAATAGTATTGGGTGTATTAAGATACTTTGCCTCATTCTCTCTACTACTATTGATTTCAAAAACTCTACCACCAAAACCTATTGGCTGTGAGTTGAGGTCAAAAATAGGAAACATTATCCTGCCTCTAAACCTATTGTAGTATTTAGAAGAGCCATCTTTTTGCCCTGCTAATCCAGCTTTTTTTATCTCTTCACCAGAATACCCTTTTCCAGAAAGAAAAGAGATTAAGTCATCCCAACTATCAGGAGCATATCCTATTCTCCATTCGCTAACCTCCTTTTCTTCAATTCCTCGGTTTGTAAGATACCCTATAACCAATTTTCCATTTTTACTACTCATCTGTTGTTGAAAAAAACGAGTAGACCATTCACATATTTCATAAGCTCTTTGCCTCTCACTCTTTATTCTTGGGTCTTGTTTTTTTATCTCAACACCCGCTCGAGCCCCTAATATTCTTAGGGCATCACCAAACTCTATCCCCTCCATTTTCATTACAAACCCAAACATATCTCCACCCTCAGAGCAAGATCCGAAACAGTGCCATCTTTGTCGAGCTGGGCTAACAAAGAATGATGGTGTTTTTTCTGAATGGAAAGGACAGAGTGCTCTATAGTTTGCCCCTACTTTTTCTAGTTTTATATATCCCTTAATCACATCAACAATATCTAGTCTATTTTTTATCTCGTCTATTGGGGAATTAATCATATTATGGTATAATTTTATAAATTTAAAAGTTATTATATTATAGTTAATTTTGGTTATTTTTACAAATTAAAAAAAATATGAAAAACATATCGCTAGAATCTATTAAAAAATTGGTTCCAAGGGTGAAAAAATTAAAAATTCTCTTAGTTGCTAGTGAAGTCGCTCCATTTGCTAAAGCCGGTGGGCTTGGTGCTGTCACTCACTCACTATCTCTTGCTCTTAGGGAATTAGGACAAGACGCCAGAATAATGATGCCCTACTATGGGACCATAGATAGAAAAAAATATAAAGTTACAGACGAGGTAAAAAAACTTAAGGTTCCAACCGACCAGATAGGGGAGGATCCATTTCTTATTTGTGCGGTTAAAAAGTATACTGGTAAGGAGTCCGTTCCGGCCTATTTTCTAGAAAATATGGAGTACTACGAACAGAGAGCTAATGTTTATGGATATGCAGATGATCATATTAGGTGGATACTTTTTTGTCGTGGAGTCTTAGAATTTCTCAAGCAATCATCATGGAAACCAGATGTAATCCTATCCTCTGATTGGCAAACTGGTCTAATTTCTAACTATTTAAAAACTAGATATAACGAAGATCCAGTTCTTTCAAAAATATCAACTGTGTTTGCTATCCATAACCTGCAATATCAGGGAATGTGCGATTTTAAATTTATCTCTGAAACTGAAAGAGATTCTGGGAAAGAGGCTATCCCAGATTTTTTTAATCCTCGACTTGCTAAATTAAACTGGCTCTTAAGGGGTGTTTTAAATAGTGAAATGATTACCACAGTGTCTCCGACTTATGCTAAAGAGATTCTTACTCCTGAATTTGGAGAGGGGTTGCATAAGATATTTGAAGAAAAGAGAGGAGTCGTGAGAGGGATACTTAATGGGATTAACCAGCAAAAAAATAGCCCAGAATTATCTTCTCTAATACCCTTCTATTATACTATTAAAAATATCTCTGGGAAAAAAGACAATAAAAGACACCTTCAAGAAAGGTTTGGGCTCTCTGAAGACCCTAGTGCCTTTTTAATCTGTATGGTAACAAGGTTTACAGAGCAGAAGGGGTTTGATTTAATTGGTAGTATAGGAGAAGCTGTTTTTAGAAATTTACCGATTCAAATGATCGTTGTTGGTGATGGGGAGTCAAGATATAAAGAATTGATCAACTCCTTGTCAGAATATTTTCCAGAAAAAATTAAATATTCTTTTCAGTTTGATCCAGATATTCCCCATCTGATACTCAGTGGATCTGACGCTTTATTGATGCCATCAAAATTTGAACCCTGTGGTATTACCCAGATGCAGGCGATGAGATATGGCTGTATCCCAATAGTGAGAAAAACAGGAGGATTGGCTAGTACTGTTATCGATTTTAACGAGAAAGATAGCAGTGGTTTTGTTTTTGACGACTATGAACCGATGGCACTTTATACTGCCATTGTTAGGGCTAATACTATTTTCCAGATTAAGCCTCAGTGGAATCAGCTAGTTAAGAGGGCTATGGGAAAAGATTTCTCGTGGGAAAATTCAGCTAAAGAGTATCTGGACATTTTTTATGAAGCATTAAAAAAAATAACAGACTAATATGAATTGGATAAATTTTTTACATATATATCAACCATCAGACCAAACAAGGAATATTCTTGAAAGAGTTGTCAATGAGTCATATAGGCCGATATTTAGAGGGCTTCTTGATATAGAGAAAATTAAAATAAATATAAATATAAGTGGAGCTTTAACTGAACTTTTATCTAAAAATGGATATTCGGATGTCCTTGATGATATTAAAAAACTAGCTGAAGATGGAAAGCTTGAATTTGTGGAGAGCGCTAAGTATCACTCCTTACTTCCATTTTTAAAGGAAGGAGAAATTATTCGTCAAGTTGAAAAAAATAAAAAAACTAATAAAAAGTATTTTGGAAAAGTCTATAATCCTGCCTGCTTTTTTCCACCAGAGATGGCTTATAGCCAGAAGGTCGCGAAAGCAATCTACAAGATGGGGTATAAGATGATTCTTGTTGATGAGATTTCCTATAATTCTGGTAAAACCCTACCACCATCAGATAAATTATTTGTAGTTGAAGACACTAATTTACCGATAGTTTTTCGTGAAAGAAGGGTCTCTAATTGTATTATGAGTGCTACTGTTAGAAATAGGGCTGACTTTTTTAATCTGATTAAAAATGAAGACAAAAATAATTACCTTTGTACGGCAATGGATGGAGAGACTTTCGGACATCACAGGCCAGGGCTAGAAAAAACATTATTTAAGATAATGGAAAGCACTTCTGGTAACCATATCTTTTTTTCAGAACTTCTTAATCTATTTGAAATATCTGGAAAAATTAACCCAACCCCCTCTACCTGGGCAACAACAGTTGAAGATATAGATAAGGGGGTACAATTTTATTCATGGAAGGATCCCAAAAATAAAGTTCACCAGATACAATGGGAGTTTGTTGGCTATTTGAGTGAACTTATAAAAAAGAAAAAGATATCTAATTCTCTTTTAGAGAAAATTGACCAGGCGATGGCATCAGATCAATTTTTTTGGGCATCAGGAGAACCATGGTGGAGTATTGAGATGATTGAGAAAGGGGCTTGGGCAATTCTTCAGGTTTTAAAGTTAATTCCAGAGATAACAAAAAAGGAGCTTGAAAAAGGTGAAAGATACTATAAAGATATACTTTATACCTCTTTTTACTGGCAAAGAAGCGGAAGGATTGAGGGGTTATCATTAAAATATAAAGAATCAACCAAGATACCGTTCAAAGAAAGGACTCTTGAAGACGGGAAACCAGAAGTCTATTATGCTTTTATAGATATGATGAAAAAAAAGATGAAAAAAGCAACAAGTGAAAAAAATTATGAAAGAGCAATTTTATGGCGTGATGCTATTTGGAAACTCGAAACAAAGAATGACATATATGATGCCATACATGCGGTAGATCTCTTGAGGATGGAAGTAGCTGATCCAGAATTAGTTAAATTAATGGACAAATATAAGAAGAGATATGAAAAACTTAGACCAGGGCAACCAGAACAGAGAAAGGCGTAAAAACCTAAAGTTAATATTGGATTCAGAGTATATAAATAGTCTTTTTCAAGATAAAAAAGCCTATTATTTTCCTCAGCTTAAAAAAGAAAAGATATTAGAGATTCAGATAAAGCAACAGTCCCAAGAATGGATGAAGGATTCTTGTATGGCGAGGTATAAGGTAAGCTTTTCTAGTGGTAAATGTGTTTTTATTAGGGCAACAGCATATTATGATGGATCAAAAAAGGATACTTTTAAAACTATGAATATAATCTATAAAAGTATACCCAATAAAACTTTTCAAATTCCTAGAGCTCTTGATTATAGAGAAGAGGCAAGTGCTCTCTTTTATCAAGAGGCATCTGGAAAGCCCTTTTCTTCGCTAATTGAAAAAGCTCAATGTTCACTAAAAATGTTTTCTAATGTTGGTAAGGGGCTTTCTCATTTTCATTCTTTGAAAAGCATCAAAAACTCTTCTATTACTATAGGCAAAAAAGAGTATCTAAGAACATTTTCAAGAATAAAAAAGATACTTCCCTCTTTAAGGAATGATATTATCCCTACTAAAAAAATACCATTTCTTAATAGGCTTGATGGGGAGGTAAGATCCATCCATGGAGATCTTTATACTGGGAATATTGTAAT
>JAJOKY010000043.1 GCA_021129615.1 Minisyncoccota bacterium
TATCGGTGATGTCGAGTATTTAGCCTTGGCAGTTTAGTTCTGCCTGCTTCCCGCAAGGTTTTCATTCCCTACGGTACTCAAGTTCAAATGCTCAGAGTGTATGATGGTTTTCGCCTACGAGGCTTTCACTCTCTTTGACGGTCCTTTCCAGGAACCTTCGGCTAACCATCTTACTTTTATATGCTCTGTTGAAAGCAAGCTTTCAAACACATCAGACTTACAACCCCACAAAAAACTACAAGAGTTTTTCACGGTTTGGGCTTCTCCCTTTTCGCTCGCCGCTACTTGGGGAATCTGATACCCTAAGGTATCTTTTTTTCTTTTCCTCCGCTTACTAAGATGTTTCACTTCAGCGGGTGCGCTCTCTATTAATAAGAGTAACACCGCGTTTCGCAGTGCTGGGTTTCCCCATTCGGAAATCTCCGGATCAAAGGTTGCTTAACACCTTCCCGAAGCTTATCGCAGTTACGCCACGTCCTTCTTCGCCTCGACATCCCAAGGCATCCTCCATTCGCCTGTAAAATACAATTTTAGCTAGTATCTTATTACCACAAACTAGAGTATAAAATAAACCGACTTTCTCTTTTTTATTTTATACCTTTTTTAAATGTTCTCTTATTTTAATCTTTTATCGTTTATTCATTGATACATAGAACAAACGACAACAGACTAAGTTTGAAAATAAAATTATCTATTTTTTTAAAAGTAAATAGCCAACTATTTGGTTGGCTATTGTAATACAATCCTAAACAGAAGCTATGAGCCAACCTTTACTATATTTCATTTTTTATCATTTATTTACTGATGACAGTTTAGCACTTTAAGATATATTGTCAAGTTTTCCTATTAAATTACTAAATACACAAAGAAGAGAGTTAGCTTCTTTATTAAGCATAAGATAGAGACTAAGCTAAGGAAATAAATAAAAAATAAGCAGAACTAAATTCCACTTATTTTTGTACTTAGTATCTTGTTTCTTAAAAAACAATAAAAAGTTGACACCCCTTATTCCTTAAGCTTGTCTTTAAACTCTCTTATTATTTCTCCAGCAATATCCTTTCCTCCGAGTCCAAAAGCTATCCCTCCTGCGATAACCATTATTCCAACTATCCCAGTAAATAATATTGAAAGAAGCTCTGTAGCTATCCCAAGCTCTATCAAAATTGCAAAACCCGCAAAAATCCAAATTGCCCATCTTGCTATTTCTCCAACAAAATATGTATGTTTGAATTTTACCTTTTCAGTTAGAGTAACAATAATCTTTGAAACAAAGTCAGCTAGAACTGCTGCTACAACAAAGATTAAAGAAGCAACTATCACACTAGGAATATAGGCTACTATATCTCCCATAAAACGAGTAAAATATACTAATCCAAAAGTTCCAACTGCGGCCCAAAGAAATAGTACGTAAATCATCCACTTAACAATTGACCCAATAAAACCTGATGCCTTAATATTAATTTTTGCCTTGGCCATCGCTTCCTTCCATCCATCTTTCTCAAAAAAAACATCAAACTTTAATTTTTTAAGAATTTCCGTTGTTAGCTTCCCAAGTCCAACCGATACAAACCAACCAAAAACTAGAAGAAGTAGTCCTAGTAAAAGACTAGGCAGAAATAGAAGAAAATTTTGCCAAAAAAGAGCTAAGCTTTCCATTGTTATAATATTCCAATTTGTTTTCATAACTTATTATTTTTTTAAAAAGTTTTAATTGCCGACCTTTATTTAATCTTGCTAATTATAATAAATGGTAATAAAATATTTTTTTATCACCAAATTTTTTAAAATATAATAAACAAAACTATAAGCACTATAACTATTATTATTAAAATTTCCATATAATAAATATTATTTTATATATTATCAGAACTAGCCCATATAAACAAGAGTAGCGCAAGTTGCCGAGCCCCTAGGGTTTTCTTTTTTAGGCTTAGTAGATTGAAATTTGAAAAATACTCTATCATCAAAACGGAGATCAATATAATTTAATGTATCTATCTTGTCTATTGGAATTTTTTCTTTTATTGTCATCCTGAGCTTTATTATCTGATCTAATATTGATTGGTTATAGACAAATAGAATGTCCCAGCCTTCCCTAGTTGTAATCCTTATTGTTGGAGTTGAGATATCAATTCTAGAAATCTGAAAATCTTCTAACTCTTTTAATATCTCAATTAGTGGAATCATTATATCTTTTTCAATAACAGTCTCGCCAAGTGATGCAATTTTAGTACTATCAATTATCGGTTTTTCTGATTTTTCTGACTCTTTAAAAATGACTCCATACTTATCAATTTTAAAACAGGCATCCGAACACCATAAAGCTATAGGCTCTCTTTTTGTAGTCTTAATAATTATCGTATCTGGTAAAACAATATCAACAACTGCGGAATTGATAAGGGGGTATGTCTCTAAGATATTATTAGACACCTTAGAGGGTTGAAGCAAAGAGATAGCTCTGGTCTGAAAAAAAAGAATACTACTAATAGATTCTTCTTCTACAAATCTTTTAATCTCTTCTTGCAACTCACCATCAATACCTAAGACTTTAATTTTTTCCACCCAAAATATCTGGGAAAAAAATAGGAAATAGGAAAAAACAAAAACAATGACTGTACCCAATAAACCAATCTTAAATGGTCTTTTTTTGTAAAAAGCTTTTTTGCTTCTTCTCTTATATATCCTTTTAAAACTCTTCTTTTTCTTCATTGTTATAGAATAGATAATCGATCTATCTTACTATATTTTTAATAATATAATCATTTTCTTAATTTTTCTATAAAATATGTTAAAAAATAACTTTTTGAAATTGGTAGATCAATAGTTTCTCCATAGTTAAGTTCCTGACCACCAAAGCCTTTTTTAAAAAATGTAAGTCCAGCCCATTTGTGAGTAGAATTATCAGAAGGAGCTATCGCCCAAAAATTATAAAAATCACAGCCTCTCTTTTTTGCCTCCTTTATCGCCTCCCACTGAATAAGGTGAGAAGCTGGAACCTTATTGGTGGTAGATGCTCCGTGATGATAGAAAGCTTTTTTATTCCAAAAAATTAAAAATGCGCCAGCTATATAATCCCCCTTGTGAGAGGCTAAAAAAAGAGCAGCTTGATTCTCTTTAGAAAAAATTTCAAACTCTTTTTTTATATACTTAAATGTAAACGGTCTGAACCCCTGTTTTAGAGCAGTTTCTTTTTGTAATTGATAGAAAATAGGTAGATCTTTTATACTGTTACTAATAGAAATTTTTATCTCATCATTATTTATCCCCTTTTTTATTAGATATCTAGTCCCCTTCCTCATATTAGAAAGAATACTATCTTCACTTAACGAAATATCTAGCTCTAGGCTTTTAGTCGGAAAAACTAAAGAGGGAGATCTTCTGAACCCAAGATGAGAGAATAAAAAACTATAATCATTAGGGTTAAAAATGGGAGCAATCCTAATGAATGAGACTTTCTCTTTTTGAGCTATAAGTTTTACTTCTTCTATCACATCTATCAGGTTATCTTTTTCAATTTTTTGAAATGATGGAGAGTGGGCTAAAAGAAGAAAGTCACCTTTTTTAGATCTTATTTTTGATATTAAAAAAAGAGAGACAATTTTACCACTATTAGTTAGCCCCTTTCTCCATATATGATTACCAAGAGATTTTCTAAATTCCCCCCAATTCCACGAATTAAGAAATGTCCGCTCTTTAATTTCAGAGAAAAAATCCTCCCAATCTTTTCTATTATCAATATCTATTATAGGCATTATTTTATTATTGATTGAACTATCTCTTCCATCTTCATAGAACGAGAACCTTTAACTAAAACCACATCTCCCTCCTCTAAAATATCTTCCAATCTATCAATTAGCTTACTATTTGAGTCAAAGCTATATGTAAAATTATAATTCATTCCGACCCTAGTCGCAGATCCCGCTATCTCTTTAGCTTTATCACCAACGGTTATAAGGACATCACAAGTTTTGGCCACTAACTCTCCAATATCTCTGTGCACCGCTATAGAGTAGTCCCCCAACTCTTTCATATCGCCAAGAATAGCCACTTTTCTTGGACCAGGAAGGCTCTTTATAGTTTCTAGAGATGAAGCCATCGAGTCTGGTGATGCGTTATAAGTATCATCAATAATTAGATATTTTTTTTGGACAATCATCTGCATCCTTCCTTTCTCAGGCCTTAGCTCTCTAAAAATATCTTTAATATAGTCATGCCCTACATCCAATATAGAACCACAAGCCAGAGCAGCTGCTACAGAATAGGCAAAGGGCTTCCCGATACAATAAGGAAGATGAATCCTTATCTCTTCTTTGTCAGTTGTTATATTAAAGCTACTACCATATGGGATATCTCTATTATCTATGCTTCTAGTCTCAATTTTGAAGTTAGATATTTTAATATCAGCCCCATCATTAAATCCAAAAAAAATAGGATCAGACTTAGATTCGGCTTTTCTGCTAGTTAAGTCGTCAAAATTAATTATAGCAAAATCAGTTTTTCTAACTATTTCTGTCTCTTCTTTAACTATATCTTCAAGAGAGTTATAATTTTCAATGTGAACTGGAACCTCTCCAACCATAGTAATAATACCTATATCTGGTTTTGCGAGACTAATTAGATAAGATATATCACCTCGCTTATCAGCCCCCATTTCAGTAATTATTATCTGGGGATATTCTTTATCTTTTTTTACTATTAAAAAGAGACCAGAAATAATTATTTTAGCCCATCTTATCCAACTACTCCCACCTCCCTCTTCTTCTCCTATAAAGACTAGGGGGACACCAAACTCGGTATTTAAATTAGCAGCGCTAGATCGAACATTAAATTCAGTTTCTAAGAGAAGTTTTATCGCTCTCTTAGTAGATGTCTTTCCGACACTACCAGTGATTGCTATTACCTTAGGTCGGTATTTTGTAACTATTTTTTTTGTAATAACTCCAAGAAAAAATTGAAGTACTCTTTTTTTCATATTCTATTTTTAGATCTAAAATTAACAATCCTAGACTATCTTATTCTTCCCAATATAATTAGTTAAAATATCAGGAATTTTTATACTTCCGTCTTCTTGCTGATAGTTCTCTATTATGGCTATTAGAATTCTACCAATAGCAAAAGCTGTAGCATCATTAGTATACAAAAATTTATATTTACCATCTCTTGTTTTATATCTTGAGTTTATCCCTCTTGTCTGATAATCCGTCATATAATCAGAGGTATGAGTCTCTC
This sequence comes from Minisyncoccota bacterium, assembly GCA_021129615.1. GTDB lineage: Bacteria > Patescibacteriota > Minisyncoccia > Minisyncoccales > CSSED10-335 > JAJOKY01. Next base: position 5,230 of record JAJOKY010000043.1, read on the forward strand.
TATAGAGATTTTGTGAAGGAATCCAACACTCAATATCAAATTGATTATAGTCTGGCTTTCCCGTATCTCCTGTGCAAACTTGCTGTAACCTATAGGGAATTTTTAATTGCTGAACTAGATATTCCTGCACAGCAACCATAAGTAATTGCTCCTCTTCCCCTGTTTCAGCATTAGTAAAAGACTCCATCTCTAATTTATCAAACTGATGAGTTCTTAGAATACCACCCATATCTTTTCCATAAGTTCCAGATTCTCTCCTAAAAGATGTTGAATAACCTATATATCTTTTTGGTAAATCCTCTTCTTTTAAAACTTCATTCATATGATAAGGAGCCATTGTGTGTTCTGCAGATGCAACTAAATTTAGATTATCTTCGGGTAATCTATATGTCTGATCACCGAATACTCTATGTATCGCTTTTTGAACATCATGACGAATCATAACTGGTGGTAGCATTGGGACAAAGGGCTTAGAAGAGAGGCTAAGATTATTCTCTTTTATAAGTTTTTCAATAATCGCCTCGTTAGTCAGTGTCTTGAACACAAGATCTACAATAGCAAACTGCATCAAAACAGCATCATTTTTAAGATAAAAAAATCTTGAACCAGATATCTCGGATGCTTTTTCTATATCAATAATATCTAACAATTTCCCTATCTCTATATGGTCTCTAGGTTTAAAATTAAATTTTGGTATTTCACCCCAAGTCTTTATCGTAATATTATCACTATCATCCTTTCCTTCGGGCATCTTTGAAGATGGTGGGTTTGGAATTTCCATTAATATCTTATGCCACTCCTCTAAGATGGGTTTTATCTCTTCTTCTATCTTTTGAACCCCCTTTTTTATATCTCTTGACTCCACTAATCTCTCATCTTTTTCTGAATCTCTTAATATAGAAATTTCCAAAGATATCTTATTAAGTCTAGCCTTTTCTTTCTCTAGCACTTTCTGTAGCTCTCTCCTCTTATCATCAAGAATGATAAAGCTATCTAGGTCTAAGTTAACATTTTTTTTCCTAATCCCCTCTTTTACTAATCCTAAGTTTTCTCTAATAAATTTTATATCTAACATATATTTATTTATTTCTAGTTTCTAATTACTAGCCCTATCGCTATAAACATTCTCCTCTTGTTATAATCTCTATTCTTTTTCTCTTCCGTCATCCTACTTCTCTTCTCTATTATTCTGAACGAAGTTCTTACGAAATAAAGAATTTCAATAACTCCGAACTCTTTCTGAATTCTGATTCTCCGAGATCCTTCGATAAAACCTCAGGATGACAGAAAGAGAGTTTAGAATTTTGAACATTTGGATTTGGTGCTGATTTGTTATTTATAATTTTCCCCCTCCGCTCTTTTTTATCCCTTCCACAATTGAAATATTAGACATTTTGTTGAAAATTAGAAATTAGTGATTATTTTTTGTCTGGCTTCATTAGCGGAAAAATCTGGCACTCTCTAATCGGTTTGTCCATCAAAAAACTAAAAAGTCTCTCTGAAACACCAAAACCACAAGTTGGTGGCATTCCATATTCAAGAGCTTCTATAAATTCATGTGCAAACATCTGCGCCTCCTCATCTCCATCAGATCTTAGTTTTTCTTGCTCAGAAAATCTTTCCGCTTGATCAATTGGATCATTAAGTTCACTATAACCGTTTCCTATCTCAGAACCACCTATAATTACTTGAAATCTAGCTACAGTATCGGGGTTCTTCTCATTTCTTTTAGCTAGCGGAGAAACCTCAACTGGAAGATTTATAAGAAATCCAGGACCACCGATATTTTTACGACAATACTTCCAAAGAGTATCAATTGCCCTCACTCTATTGAAGCCTTTTTTGTTATATTTTACACTTAATTTATCTAAAGCTTTTTTCATCTCTGATAAAGTAGCTTGTGATATATCTATTTTTGTTTTTTGACTTATAATCGTAGAGTAATCATAGATCTCCCATTTTTTTGAAAAATCAACTTCAAAGCCCCTAATTGTAAACTTTAAAGTTCCAAAAGTTTCTTTAATAACGCTCTTATAAAGCCTTTCTACTAGCTTCACCCCCTTTTTATGGTCAGCATAAGCCCAGTAAAACTCCATCTGAGTATAGTCTTGTAAGTGTTCAACACTTACTCCTTCATTCCTGAATTGCCTACCTATCTCAAATGTTTTTTCAAAACCAGCTACCATTAATTTTTTTTGCCATAATTCTCCCATTGATATTCTCAAATAAACCTCAATATCTAGGGCATTATGATGTGTCTTAAAAGGCATCGCATCAGCTCCACCAGTTGTCGTTTCAAGAACTGGTGTCTCTACCTCTAAAAAGCCCTCGTTAATTAAAAACTTCCTCATTGAATTCCAAAATATAGACTTCTTTTTAATCATATCTTTAACCTCAGGGTTAAATAAGATATCTAGATATCTTTTTCTAAAACGAGACTCTTCATCTTTTAATCCGTGCCATTTTTCGGGAAGAGGTAAGATGCTTTTACTGATCATTTTCATACTACTAACCTCTAGTGTCTTTTCATCTTTTTTAGTCATAAAGAGAGATCCCTTTACTTCAACAAAATCACCAACATCAAAGTTTTCAAGATAAAAATCATAACCCTTCTCTCCTATTCCCTTTTCTCTCAAAAAAATCTGAATAGATTTTGTCCCATCCTCAATATTCATAAAGGTAAATTTTCTATGAATTCTTATCGCTCTTATCCTACCAACTAAAATAATTTGCTCTTCTGATTTAGATATTTTAGAAAATGACCTTAAGGCTTCTTCACAGGAATGAGTTCTCTTCACTTTTATAGGATAAGGATTAGACCCAGACATTCTAATTCTTTTTAACTTCCTTATCCTATTTTTTCGTATCTCATCTATTGTAGCCATTTTTATATATTAAAATTATATAATTAAGTATACCACCAGTAATAAAAAAGTGCAAAAAAAAATTGAGAAAAATCAACCACGAGGGAAATTTTGTATATCAAAAATCAACAAGACTCCTCCTGCCTCTATCTGTTGACTTCCGATATCAACGAGACTTCTAATGTTAGTAAAATTAACCTGCGAGTGTTGAGCTTTCATAGCACCAATTAATTACAAACCCTAATTTTTTAGGTGCTTCTTTACGGCTATCAGGGTAGAAAAAGTTGATAGAAATAGAGCTGTAATAATCTGAAAAATAACCAAGTTACCAAAATTGAATTTTATTAAATCAATAAAATTTATTGTAAAAAATGGGAGTATTTCTAAGCCCAAAGAGGTTCTGTGGTCAAATGATAGGGCAATAATAAGTGAAATTATTAGACCGAAGAACATACCAAGAAGACCAGTAATAAGACTCTGGAAGAAAAACGATGAAACTATAAACCTTCTAGAAACCCCAATTAATCTCATAATTGAGATCTCTCTCTTGAGCCCATATATCGTCAGTTTTATTATGTTAAATACAACCAATAGAGAGGTAATTGCCATCGTTACAGTAAGCGCTATTCCTATCGTCTGAACAATTAAGATGATATTAAATATATCACTTATAACCTCTTTTCGTTGAGTATGATCAATTTTTTCAAAAAATAGACTAGATGGACTATCTTCTAAATATCTGATTATATTATCAAAGCTCTTTTCTGTATTAGCCCCTATAACTAGAGATGCTAAAAATGGATTCTCAACTTCAGCTAACGCCGCCATTAAAAGTGGGTCATCTCTATGTCTATCTATAAAATTTTGAAGAGCGACCTCCTTTGATATATAGTCAATACTTCTAGTATCGGTAAGATTTATTAGATCATCCTTTGTTTCAAAAATTATCTCTTCGGTAGTATCTGCCTTAAAATAGAGGCTAATAGTAATTTTATCTTTTACATCTTCAACAACTATATTGCCTAGATTGTCAGCAACAAAAATAAAAGTCATAAAAAAGATGGTTATAGCGATTGCAAAAACCGCAACCATAGAAAGACCAAAATTACGCCTAAAATTGAGAAAAGCTGACTTAAATAATCTTTTTATTATAGTAAACATATTTTTTAAATTATAATCTAAATTTTCCTGAAGACTCATCTCTTATAATCCCCCCCTCTTTTATTGTTATCACCCTTCTATTGAGCTTATTTATAACCTCTTTATCGTGAGTTGCTAAAATTGTTGTGATCCCTCTCTGGTTTATCTTAATAAAAAGATCGATAATATCCATCGTATAATATGGATCAATATTGCCAGTTGGTTCATCGGCAAGAATAAGATCTGGATTGCATATCAACGCGCGAGCAATAGCTACCCTCTGCTGTTCTCCACCAGAAAGTTCATCGGGATAATGATAAGTTTTCCCAGAAAGACCCACTACATCCAAGAGATCTGGGATCTCTTTAATTATATCTCTATTTGGCATACCTAGCGCTTCCATAATACAAGAAAGATTTTCATAAACATTTTTTTTAGGGAATAATTTATAATCCTGAAAAATCATTCCTATCTTTCTTCTAAGTTTATGGATATTGCTTGGTCTGTATTTTGCTATATCTTTGTCATCAAAAAATATCTTTCCTGAGGTAGGAAGCTCTTGCCCTATCAACATCTTGAAAAGGGTTGTTTTTCCTGATCCTGACTTTCCAGTAATAGACAAAAATTCTCCTTTTCCCACCTTAAATGAAATATCTCTAAATACCACATTTTCTTTTTTTGCTAAATGAGCAGGATATATCTTACCAACTTTATCAAAAAAAATCATAAGTATTATTAAATATATTTTATAATATTAGAATAGAAACATGGGATTTAAATTCTCCACCCCTAAACCCATCTTATCACTGATTCGATCAATCTGTCTAGCTCTCCATCTAAAACTTTTTCCACTTGTGATGTCTCTACTCCAGTTCTTAAATCTTTTACCATCTTATATGGGTGAAGAACATATGATCTAATCTGATTACCCCATCCGATAGAAACTTTCTCTCCTTTTACTTTCTTAATTTGACTTTCAAGCTCCTCTTCTTTAAGTCTAGCTAGCTTTGAAGTAAGTATTTTCATTGCCTTATCTTTATTGAGCCCCTGCTGTCTCTCGTTTTGTGAAGACCCAACTATATTAGTTGGAATGTGAGTAATCCTAACAGCGGTTTCTCTCTTGTTCACATTTTGCCCACCTGGGCCAGATGCTCTATAGGTGTCTATCTTAAGGTCTTCAGGATTAATTTGATAATTATTATTTCTCATTTCTGGGATGACATCAATTTTTGCAAAAGATGTATGCCTTAAGTTCTTAGATGAAAAAGGTGATATTCTAACTAAACGATGAATCCCCCTTTCTCCCTTTAGGGTTCCAAATACCCAATCTCCTCTTACCTCCATAGTAACTTCCTTAGTACCGATTCTCCCATCAGGACCACCACTATCGCCATATGATTGCTCAATAACTTTAATATTAAATCCTTTTGAGACAAAATATCTCTCATACATCCTCAAAAGCATTGTTGCCCAATCTTGAGCATCTTGCCCGCCAGCACCAGCAAATATTTGAAAAAGTGCATTTTTTTTATCATGCTTTCCAGAAAAAAATAATTTTATCTCTTCTTTTTCTATCTTATCATTGAGAATCTCAAGCTCCTTAAGGACACTACCTAAGTCATCATTGCTAAGTTGAGTTATCTCTACAAGATCATTAAACTCTTTTCTAAAAAAACCTATTTTCTCTATCTCTTCTTTTAAACAAGAAAACTCCTTACTAATTAGAGTCGCCCTTTCTACATTATCCCAAAAATCGGGCCTAGCCTGCTCAGACTCTAAAAAAGTAACCCTCTTTTTACTTTTTTCTAAGTCAAAGATGCTCCTCTAGAGAGAGGAGCTTTGGTTCAATTTTTTGAATAATTTCTTCTATTTTTTCTTTCATAAATATATTATATCATAAAAACATAATCAAACCAAACTCCCGCAATCTATAAGCTAAAATCCGGGGGGGTCAGATCCCTCGCAAGAATAACCAAGATACAAGAAACAATAACCAAACAATGACCAAAAATGGTGGAGGGAAAGAATAAAGAAAAGAGGCAGAATGTCGGGGGGG
>JAJOKY010000007.1 GCA_021129615.1 Minisyncoccota bacterium
GATAGACTAAAAAGAAAATTACATATTACATTTGGAGAGAGCATTTTCTCTGCTTCTTCTACCACTTGGGGAAATAGTCTGATCTTTCTTAAGATAGACTCTTCTCTAGTGCTTAGCTCTATCGATTCAAAGTTATCGATAACCTCCTTTTTGCCACTCCTTTCTACAACCCTATTAGCCCTTGCAAAGGTATATTGTAGATAGGGGCTAGAATTACCTTTTAAGTTTAACATTTTTTCCCAATCAAAAAGTATGTCACGAGAGTAGTGTTGAGAAAGGTCATTGTATTTAACTGCTCCTATCCCTGCTACTCTAGAAATTTCATCTTTTTCTTCTTTAGAAATATCAGCTATAATTTCTGATCGTTCAATTATTTCTCTAGTTTTCCTTACAGTCTCATCTAGAATATCTTCAAGATGGACTGTTTCCCCCTTTCTGGTCGAAAACTTACCATGCTTCCACCTAACAAGCCCATGGGCTATATGAACAAGGCTAGCCTTTTTAGACCATTCCATCAGTTTCACTATTTCAAATACCTGCTTAAAATATAACAACTGATCATTACCAACTTCATAAATAATCTTATCTGGATCCCATTTTTCTATCCTATATTTTATCGTTGCTAAGTCTCTTGTCAGGTATGTTGTTGTACCATCTGACTTTACAAGAATAATCGGAGGCAATGACTCGTCTGGGAATTTAACAACAAGAGCTCCTTTACTTTCACTAGCAATCCCTTTCTCTTTCACTTCTTTCACAATATCATCAGTCATTTTAGTATAAAAGCTTTCACCAAGAGCCATATCAATCTTAACTCCAAGAATATCATACATAATATTAAACTCCTTAATACTAGTATCTACACAAGACTGCCATATTCTTGTAGCTTCCTTATCTCCGTCTTCTAGTTTTTTAAACCACTTCCGACCCTCTTCTTCAATTTCTGGGTCTTCTTTCACATCCTTATGAAAGGCGACATAGAGTTCCTCTAGTTCGCCCAAAGTTAATTCCCCTATTTCATTATGAAGTTTGTTTTTTTTAATTTGAAAAATAAGCTTACCAAACTGTGTCCCCCAATCACCAAGATGATTATCTCCAATGCACTTCCATCCTGAAAATTTTAAGATATTATAGATAGACTGACCAATTATTGTAGATCTTAGATGCCCAACACCAAATTGCTTAGCGATATTTGGAGAAGAATAATCTATAATTACAACTCTTCCTTTTCCGTTGCTATTTGACCCATAACTATCTCCACTACTAATAATACCCAAAAGCTCTTTTTTTAGAAAAGAGTCTGAAAGTGTAAAGTTTATAAACCCAGGACTGACTCCTTCTATCTTTTTAAACCGATCATCTTTACTCTCTTTTATTTTTTTAACAATAGTTTCTGCAACTTCCATTGGATTACCACCAGTTATCTTCGCTATCTTAAATGGAGCATTTGAAGAATAGTCTCCATACTCTGGGTTGCTAGGTACCATTATCTCAGAAAAAAAATCCTCTTCTAATAGCCCTCTTGCCGATTCTTTTACTATTTTTTCTATCTCTTTATACATAAGATAGATTACCAAAAAAGAGACCAATCGTCAATTTTATCTTTCCCCTCCCTCCGCTCTTTCCTTACCCATTTGGTTATTGATCTCTGTATCTTGGTTATTAATTGCTCTATCTCTCTAAATTAGAATATTGATTAACTTGTTTTTGACAAAAATCACTTTTTTTATTTCGTGGTTATCTATCCATTTTTTTATTTTTTCTCTCTCTAGAGATATTTCTTGAACTTCTACCTTTCCTAATCCAACATCTATACTTATCTCATCTCTCACTCTACTATTAACCTGAATAACAATTGTTATTTTATTATCAATAGCTAGCTTCTTGTTATATTTAGGCCATTCTCCCATAAACACCCCTCCCTTATTCCCTAAAGATTCCCAGAGCTCTTCACAAATATGAGGAGCAAAAGGACTAAGCAACATAAGTAAGGTTGAATAATCATTTAATTGAATCTCTTTTTTGCTAACAAGAGCATTGGTAAATATCATTAATTTTGAAATAGCAGTATTAAAGTGGAATCTTTCAATATCTTCAGTAACCCCCCTTATTGTTTGATGTTTTAATACTTCTAAAGCAGTATCTTGTTTATAATTACCATTTTCTGGAATAATTAATTTTTTTTGCAATAAAAAAACTTTTTTCAAAAACCTATCCGCCCCCTTAATCCCGCTTTCTGTCCAACTTCCACCCTGTTCAAAGGGAGCTAAAAACAAGATATAGACTCTAAAAACATCTGCACCATAAGTCTTAATTATTTCGATTGGATTTATAACATTCCCCTTTGATTTTGACATCTTATTTCCATCGCTAGCTAAAATCATTCCTTGATGGCGAAGCTTTAAAAAGGGCTCATCAAAATTTATATAGCCAGCATCTTTCAACACTTTTGTGATAAAGCGAGAATATAATAGATGCATACAAGCGTGCTCTTTCCCTCCACAATATTGATTAACAGGTAGCCATTTTTTTTCTAAGTTTTTATCAAAAAAAATAGCACCTTCTGGAGAAAGATATTTCAAAAAATACCATGAAGAACAAATAAAGGTATCCATTGTTTCAGTCGATCTTTTAGCTTTACTCCCACATTTTGGACAAGTAACATTGATAAAATCACCACTCCTTGCTAATGGCGACTGCCCATCATCAGCAGGTTTATAGCTCTCTAGTTCTGGTAATTGCACTGGTAATTTCTCATCTAAAACTTCACCACATTTATCACAATAAATTATTGGAATTGGTGCTCCCCAATATCGTTGACGAGAAATTAACCAGTCTCGCAAACGATAAGTTATTGTTACTTCCCCATTGACAAATTCTGTAATTGCTTTTTTGGCTTCTTTAGTCTCCATTCCATTAAATTTTCCAGAATTTATTAAAAAACCATAATCTATAAAAGCTTTATCCTTTATCTTAATTTTTTTATTTTTATCTGTAATCACTTGTCTCATTACTAGCCCATACTTTTTTGCAAAAGCAAAGTCCCTATCATCATGTGCTGGGACAGCCATAACAGCACCTGTCCCATAATGAACTAAAACATAATCAGCAACAAACACAGAGATCTCTTCCCCATTGGCAGGGTTGATTACATTAATCCCCTTTATATCTACTCCTGTCTTTTCTTTGTTTCCTATCCTCTCTAGTTCTGTTTTGTTTTTGCTTTTTTGAATATAGTCCTTAACTTCTTCTTTATTTTCAATCTTTTCTTCTAAGATCCATTTTTTAATCAATGGATGCTCTGGAGATAAAACTACATAGGTAGAGCCAAATAAAGTATCGGCCCGAGTGGTAAAAACGAGAATTTTATCATCAGAATTTTTAACGCGAAAAGCAATTTTTGAACCCTCGCTCCTTCCTATCCAATTTTTTTGTAAAGTTTTTGTTTCTCTTGGCCAATCAATCTTTTCTAAACCATCAATCAGATTATCTGCATATTTTGTAATTCTAAAAAACCACTGCTTTAGTTCTTTTTGTTTTATCTCAGTGTCGCACCTTTCACAACAGCCATCAATAACCTGCTCATTCGCTAAAACGGTTTTACAAGAATTGCACCAATTTACAAAAGATTTTTTTCGATAAGCTAATCCATTTTTATATAAAATTGAGAAAATCTTTTGAGTATATTTATAATATTCTGGAGAAGAGGTATTAATCTCTTTATCCCAATCATACATCATTCCTAGCCTTTTTAATTGCTCTCTGTATCTATCTCTATTCTTTTTCGTTGTAATCTCTGGATGAATCCCTGTTTTAATAGCATAATTTTCAGCAGGTAGGCCAAAAGAGTCAGATCCCATTGGCTGGAAAACATTATATCCTTGAAGCCTTTTAAATCGACCATAAACATCCGAACCAGTAAAATTATAACCATGACCAATGTGCAAACTATCACCAGAAGGATAATAAAACATCACCAAATTATAAAATGGTTTTCTTTTGTTATCATTTAAATCACAGAAATTGGTTTTGTTTTCAGCCCAATTCTTCTGCCACTTTTTTTCTATTTCTTTGTGATTATATTGCATAAAATATTTCTATTTTCAAAAATTAAACTGATATTTTAAAATTACAGTAAGTTACAAAAAATCAAGAAAATTTATAGATTAAAAAGATTCTTGGCATTTGTGGTTGTCTTGTGGGCCACCTCCTTGTAACTGATCCCCTTTACTTGAGCAATCTTTTCAATAATATATTCTATATATAGTGGCTCATTACGACCCGATTCTTGAGGTGGAGTCAAATAAGGACAATCAGTTTCTAATAAAACCCTATCTAAGGGAACCTTTCTTATAACTTCCTCAAGATCAAGTTTAAAAACAACCCCATTAAACCCAATATAAAACCCCATATCAAGATACCTCTTTGCTTCTTTCCAGTCCCCAGCAAAGCAATGAATTACACCTTTTAGAGAATCTTTTTTTGACAAAATTTCAGTCAAATCTTTATGGGCAAACCTACAATGGAAAATTATTGGTAAATTTACTTCCCCTGCAAGGCTTAATTGATCTAAAAAAACCTCTCTTTGTTGTTTTTTGAAGCCCATATACTCAGACTTATAATCTAGTCCAATCTCACCAATCGCTACTACTTTTTCAGATTTTATTAAATTTTTATAGCTATCAAATGAAAACCCTTCTTCGGAATAGATTGGGTGAAGACCGACTGATGCATAAACTCCCTCTCTGTATCTTTCTGCTATCTTTATGGCTTTCCCGCTTAACTCATAGTTCACTCCAACATTTATCATCCAAACACCACTATTGAGTGTTTCTTTTATAAGATCACCCCTATCTCTGTCAAAATTAGAGAAATTAAGATGTGCATGAGTATCAACTATCTCCATATTTTTTCAACCACTTTAATAAAAATTTACTATATTTTTTTATAATAGCAAAAAATAGACCAAAAAAAAAGGTCTTTTTTTTAAAGACCTTTTGTGAGGAGAAGACACTCTTCAGCTTTTTCCTCTAGCTTCGATAGAGGAACGCTTGCGAATCTTGTAGGATCCATAGGCATTTCTTTTAATCTCTTGGAAATCCTATAGTGTAGGCTTTTCCAAAAGAAGAAATCCATTGGAGCTCCTTCACAATATCCAATCGCTCGGATATTGTTATAAAAATAAAAGTCAAATCTTCGTCGACTATTATTTCCATTAAATCTTCTTTTCGGGTGCTTAGAAAGGAGTACGATATTCGTATTCTCTATATTGATACTTTCAATATCAGACAATTGTCTGATACTAAAAATATCAAACCCATAATTAGCTAAAACTTTTTTTGTTTTAGCTAAATTCTTAGATTCCTCTTCATTTATTAGGATAAGCATTAGCTCACCTCCTTTTTTATTTTTTTTAAAAGGGCTTTGACTTTCAGTATAGAAAGTGGCTAGTAGAGATAATTTTTATTACATCCACTAGTCACTTTCTATCACTAAAAAACTCCCTTTGTCTGGGAGTTTTAAAAGTCTTTTTCTATAAATCTTTATTAAAATATCCCAAACATTAAAAACTCATCTCTCCAAAATGAGAGAGGCATAATCTTAATAATGGTTTTATGGGATGAAAAATTCATATTTCTATAGTTTATAAATTTATATTACTACTTTTCCTCCAAAAAGTCAAAAAAATAGAGAATTTTTTGCCCAGCACCAGAGTTTTAGTACTGGATTTAGTCAGGGAATTAGGCGTTTTTATCTTTTCTCCCTTTCCTCCTCTTCTTTCCCCCCTCCCCCCTCTATCATCCTGAAATTCTACTAAAGGATCTCGTTCCCTCCCCTCCGTCATCCTGAGCGGAGCAAAGCAGAGTGAAGGATCTCTGAGAATCAGAATTCAGAAAGAATTCGGAGTTACTAAGATTCTTCACTTCGTTTAGAATGACGAAAAAGAGGGGAAAGACTAAAAATGCCTAAAACCCTATTCACTCTTTTATTTTAAGTTTTGAGTTGTTGTTTTGAATTTTTCGCTTTACACTTTGTGTTTTTTAATGCGTCCCCTTTTGCTAGAGAGGAGAGGGAAAATCACAAATTTAAAATTATAATTAATCAACTGTCAATTATGTTCAGTGGCTTGAAATATAATTCTAATTCTTAAATATCAGCCTTATCTTTTCTTCCAGTTTTTTTATTTTTATTTCTATTTTTTCTTCCTTAAAGTGTTTTAAAAATATCTTTGAAATTTCAAAATATTGTTGAGGATTGAATGCTAACTTACTCGCTTTAAGCCCTCCTCCACATCTCTTTAAGTGAGGAATTGCTATCTCTCTTATTGTCCATCCTAGCTTCATCGCTTTTATGTTTATCTCGGTTTCAATTTTGAAGTCATTACTCTCTAGCTTTAACTTGTCCCAGTCTTTTCTCCTTATTGCCCTAAACCCAGCCAGAGGATCAGCGGCCTCAAAACCTATTAAGCGAAAAATATTTTGCATAAAAACTCCATAGAACTTAAAGATCCGTCTCATTTTTTTATCATCCATCTTAAACTCTTTCATACTCCTGCAAGCCAAGGCCAACTCTGCTCCCTCTAGCTTTTCTAGTAATTTCGGGATATATCCAGCAGGATCAGTTCCATCACCATCTAAAAAAATTAATATTTCACCATTACTAGACTCAGCCGCCTCTCTCATCTGTCTACCCTTTCCTTTTCTCTTCGCTTTTATTACTCTCGCCCCCAATCTTTCAGCTATAATCGGAGTAAAATCATCTGAGGCATCGATCACTATAACTTCTGCCTGCTTTCTAATCTTATCTGGAATAGAGCAGATAACTTTGGCTATACCCTCCTCTTCATTTAATGTTGGTATAATTATAGATAACTTGGGTTTGGTCATTTTTTTATTATTTATTTTACTAAATTCTACCTACTTGTATATCTGATTGAATAATATCACAAAATGAGTTATTATTAAAGCAATGAAGATACATTCTGTAAATAAGAAGGCCTATTTTGAATATAACATACTAGAAAAACTTGAAGCTGGTATTGTTTTAATTGGTCAAGAGGTAAAGTCGATTAAATTGGGTCATATCAATTTAAAAGGCTCTTATGTGATTCCAAAAGATAGTGAAATGTTCCTAATTGGAGCTCATGTTCCACCATATCAGCCAAAAAATATTGAAGATTACCATCCCGAAAGATCAAGAAAATTGCTTTTAAAAAAGAAAGAAATAGCTAAGTTAATTGGGAAAGCAAAAGAAAAGGGCTTGACTTTAGTTCCCTTAAAAGTATACTCTATAAATAATATAATAAAAGTAGAAATCGGTATAGTTAAAGGTAAAAAGACTACCGATAAGCGAGAAAGTATTAGAAGGAGAGAAATAGATAGAGATATTAGAAGATCTTTAAAAGTATAATTATTAGGGCTTGGTTTTAAGTTCTATGGGGGTGCACTAGGATTCGACAAAGATAAGGTGTAAATGGTGCGAGTCGAGTATTCTTGAATCTCGCTAAACTTCAAGAAAACGAATAAGTGCTAACTTTTTCAATAAACAACCTGCGTTAGCATACGCATAACGCCATCTATTCTTTCTGACTTCCGATAAGGAGAATTGGGTGTAATAAATATCGGGATAAGCAATAACTGGTCAATCTTGGGAAAATTGCTGAAACAAACAAGATTGGGACTAAAAAGGTTTTGTTTAATTTTTTACTTTTTAACTCCTATCAAAATTAGACTACACTCGTAGAGACACTTATACAGTATCCTTTGGACGCGGGTTCAATTCCCGCCATCTCCACCCTATTAAAGATGAAAATTAAGAGAAATAATATTCATTTTATTAAATAAATAGTTTACAATTAAAAGAACACCGATAAATAATCAAATAAAGTTCACCAAAGTAAGGATTGTTGCTGATGATGGTGGGCAAATAGGAGTTTTCCCTTTATCAGATGCCATTCAAATGGCTAAAGATAGAGGGCTAGACTTAATCCAAGTGACTCAAAAGGTTGACCCTCCAATCTGTAGAATTATGGATCACGGGAAACACCTTTATTGGGAAAAGAAAAAAGAAAAAGAGAAACGCTCTAAGATATTTCATAGCGAAGTAAAGGGGATAAGGCTAAAATTTGGAATGTCTCCGCACGATATGGAGGTAAGGGCAAAATCAGCTATAAAATTTTTAGAGAAGGGGCACCGAGTAAAAATAGAGATGCTATTAAGGGGAAGACAAAAAGCCCATACGCTGTCTTTTTTTGCTAAAGAAAAAATAGAGTTTTTGTTAAAAATGATAGAGAAAGAGGTCCCACTAAAAATAGAAAGAGAATTAAAAAAAGAGGGTCGAGGCCTAACAATACTTATAACCAAAACTGATAAAAAACCCATAAAAATAAGATGAAAAAAACAAGAAAATCGATAACTAAAAGGTTCAAAATTACTAAAACTGGGAAAGTATTACGAAGAGCTATTGGGACAAATCATTATCTTTGTAAAAATACTGGGAAGCAGACTCGTCAAAAAAGGAAATGGGTTGAATTAGCGAAACCCGATGCTAAAAAAATTAAAAGTTTATTAAGTTAATAATATGGCTAGAGTTAAAAAAGGAAAAAGAGCTCACAAAAAGAGAAAAAATGTACTTCAGCATGTAAAAGGGTTCCGTTGGGGGAGAAAAAATAAGTTTAAACAGGCAAAAGAGGCTTTAGCTCATGCTTGGACTTACGCGTTTAGAGATAGAAAGACTAAAAAAAGAAACTTTAGGAGATTGTGGCAAATAAAGATAAATGCTGCTTCAAGAAGTGAGGGAGTTCCATATAGCGATCTAATTTACCATCTAAAGGAAAAAGGTGTTGTTCTCGATAGAAAGGTTTTGGCTGATCTTGCAGAGAATCATCCACTAATTTTTAGGGAGGTTGTTAATGTAGCAAAGAAAAATTTAAGTTAAAAAAAGTTTGTTTGGAGTATGAAGCGCTTGTAAGCTAGCAAAAAACTATATTAAAAAAACCGACTAATAGTCGGTTTTTTTGGGTATTAGTTGTGAGGGTATAATTTCCGGAAACGAATTAATGCACCCTCCCCTCTTGATGTAATTAAAAATTAAGTCTATATTTAAATTGTAGATATTGAGACATTAATAGCATACTTAGGAATATGGGGTCCAAACTCCCGTACTAATAAAAATTTAAAATTAATGGAAAGAGAAATATATAGAAGTAGTGATGTTGAAAATTTTCCCAAGAAGAATGAGAGCGATTTAGAGTTAGGTCATAGGCCAGGGGAAGAGATCGGCCGTGAAATTATATTAGAGAAAAAAGTTAAGGTGATTAAAGATTTTTTTACTTCTAGTTTTGAAGAAAAGTTTCCATTCGTAGAAATTCTTAATATAGAAAAAGGGGAAGAAATTTCGAAGGAAGATATAGAGGACTTTCGGAATGATGAAAAAGAGAGGTATGAATGGTTTAATGAAAGAGACTATAGTGAAATAAAGGAGTCCTTTAGTCAGGAGAATATAATTTTACTTCAAGAAATAATCTATTTCTATACTGGGATGATGGGAGAAATAACTGAGGGCAGAGAAGTAAGTAAAACTATTCAAAGGTTTATAGAGGAAAAGAAAAAATTACCCAAAAAATTTATTGAGCTTAGTAATATACCATGGAAAATTTCATCTCTTATCTCATACTATTTGACCTGTTCAAGGGTTTTCTGTGATGATGTAAACAAAGAAAAGCTTTTAAAATATTTTGGAGAAGAATTGAGAGAGATAAAAGAAGAGAACTTTTTAGAGGAAAAAGAGACGGAGCAAGAATTTTTGATTGGGGGGTTTGAGAAGCTTGGATCTCTTACTAATATAGGAATAGAATTTGCCAAAAATGCTCTTCAATTTATCCCTGAGGAAATTATAGGGAAAAATATTAAATCAATAAAATATGAAGATATAAAAAAACCCTTAGATAAGATGTATGGTATTAATGGAGACTCTGCGGCCTCTTATAATCCCCTTAATAGGGAGGTAGCACTTTACAAAGTCGATACCTCCAATAAGGGATTTTTTAAATCTTTTTATAGACTCATATCCCATGAAAGTGCTCACTCATTAGACCCGAGGCTTATTCCACAAGAAAAACTTTCTATACTAGAAGAAATAGAAATGATCATAGATTGGGATAAAGTCAAAGAAGAAGAGGAAAGCACTAGTGTTTATGTTAGAATTATAAAAAATACAGATAAAGGAAAAGAAAAAAATCTAAAAAGCATAGAAGATTTTGCCGAAACAGTGTCAAGCTTTTTGATTACCCCAACATTACTTAAATCGAAATCGCCTAAGAGATTTGAGTTTTGTGAGAAATGGTTTGTCCGACAATTTCCTGAAGAAAACTTTACGAAAACAGGGATAGATGAAAATGGGGAGAGCTTATATTATACTAGAACTATAAAGCCAATAAAGAGACATCTTAAACTTATGGAAAAAATAGAGGGTATAAAGAGTTAATTTACTAAAACTTATGAAAATTTTTAATATAAAAGATCTATCTGGTAAAGAATTAGGAAAAATTACTTACCTATCAGAAGAAAAAAAATTCAAAATAGATTTTTTTTCTAATGATGAAGCGGAGAAGATGACCCTACTATTAGAGGAGTATTTATCTCAAGGGATTAAGCTTATTGGTGATATCTATTTAGATGAACCGATCAAACCAGATAATCCATTATTTTTATCATCAGCTGAAGAGCAACTATCAAGAATGGGCTATATAGCAACTTATAAAAAATTCGACAACTAGGTATCTTAAGACCAAGGAGGTTGGGGAAAAAAAGGCTGAAACCCCATAGCTAGTCCAAGCCTAGAAGATCAAAAAAAGGGTTGAGGTAGGAAAATCAAGTTCTTTTAAAAAAAATTGAGAAAAGGAGGTTTAATAAGATGAAAAAAAGGGAAAGCTGGAGCTCAATAGGGCGAAGGCTGAAAAAAGAGAGAAAATATATCTGCGAAATTTGTGGATATAAAAAATATATGACGGCAAT
>JAJOKY010000038.1 GCA_021129615.1 Minisyncoccota bacterium
AACAGATTTATTTGCCTGATATTCTGAAATAATATTCCCACAATTTGGACAAAAAATTTCATTTTTTACCCAATCCTCAGTCAAAACTCTTATTTTTTGAGATTGACTTTTATATTGTGTAGATAAATTTGTATTGAAACTTAAATGCATAGTTTAATTCAAAATCTTTTTTAAGACCATTACTTTTATCCCAATCACCCTTATTAACACTTACTCGTTTTCCAGCATGTACAGAAAAACCCCCATTTGATAAATTATATGGAGGATCAGCAAAAATCATATCAACAGAATTTTCTGGAAACTCTGCTAAGAATTTCAAAGAATCAGCTTGGTATAAAGTAAAATTCGGTTTTTTGTAATATAGGTTTTCCATAGCTTTTCCTTATTTTTTGCGAAATAACAAAAAAATTATTTGGCGGAGGGAGTGGGATTTGAACCCACGAACCCTTTACGGGTACGGCTTTCCAAGCCGTTGGAATAAACCGCTATCCGATCCCTCCATTTTTTTTACCAACTTGCTGTCTTATTTTGGTAATCCCGATATAATCTTTGATATTTTCGGATGTTGGGTCAAAAATTTATAGTTGAATAGTTTTATAATTGTTAAGAGGTCCCCCATTTCTTCACGAATAGTTTCGGGTCCAATAAAGACCTCAATAGCTTCTTCGGCTAGACTTTTATAGTAACTGTTCAAGATGTTCCAATCAGCCCTATTTTTTAGATAGCTAATTATCTGCTTAAACTCATCTCTATCAAGCCAAATTCCTTTACATATATTACAAATATCTACCTTAATCCCTGAGTCAGCATATTCAATTTCATATAATGGAAGTCTATCAACGGGGCATAATTTTCCACTTCTAGAGGCTTTAAGTTTTGACTCATCTTTCCAAAGATCTACATCAAGCCATTTTAAATTCTCATCTTTTTGATCCTTCGCCTGTCTTAATTCATCCTCATCAAACCAGATCCCAGAGCATTTTGGACAATAGTCAATCTCTACATTATACAATAAGGCCCTTTCTAGCTTTACTTTACACAAAAAACATTCTTTAATCATATCTATATTTTTAATTCTCTTAATTTAGTAATTCTCTCTTCTATCGGCGGATGTGTAGAAAAAAGTTTGTGTAACCAAGCTCTCTTTTCTTTCCCTCTAAAAGGGTTCGCAATAAAAAGATGGGCGGTCGCATCATTGGCCTTTTCCATCCGACTAGGATTAGAGGCTATTTTTTCAAGGGCACTTGCCAGTGCTTCGGGATGTCTGGTGAGTAACGCCCCTGAAGCATCAGCTAAAAACTCTCTTTTTCTAGATATTGCCATTTTCATTATCTGCGCCATAATGGGAGCAAGAACTGCTAAGGCAAGGGCGATAACAATTATTATTCCTTTTGATTTACTATCTCCACCCCTACCAGTTCTTCCCCAAAAAGCATATCTAAAGAAAAAATCAGTCATTAAAACAACCATTCCAACTAAAACAACGACAGCAGTTGATAAGAGAATATCTCTGTTCCCAATATGAGCTAGCTCATGAGCCATAACTGCTTCAAGTTCAGATCGTTCTAGTCTATCTATGAGACCTTGAGTAACTACGATTACTCCATGTTTTGGATCTCTTCCTGTGGCGAAGGCATTTGGTTGTGCCTCATTCATTATATATAAAGAGGGCATTGGAAGTCCTGCAGTAATCGATAAATTTTCAAGGATTCTGTAGAGTTCAGGGTTATCCCCTTTTTTTATTGGATTAGCCTTAAATATTCTTAAAACAATCTTGTCCGAATACCAGTAAGAGAAAAAATTAAGAGATATTGCTAAAACCACTGCAATTATAATAATAATTGAACTCTGGAGATAGTAAGAGATAATCCAACCAACTCCAATAACTATAAACGCAAAGAAAAAAAGGTAGATCCAGGTTTTCCGGATATTAGAATCTGATTGGGCATAAAGATTCGCCATAAAATTAGTTAAAAATTTACCTTAACTGGCTCTTTGGCGGCAGGGTCATCTATTTCAAAGAAGTCTCTTTTCTTGAAATTAAACATATTGGCCACTAAGCTAGAAGGAAATGATTCAACCTTAATATTAATATTTCGGACATTGGTGTTGTAAAATCTTCTTGAGGCTTGAACCTTGTCTTCAGTATCTCTAAGTTCTCGCTGAAGCTCCATAAAATTCTCAGAAGCTCTAAGGTCGGGGTAGTTTTCTGATACTGCAAAAAGGGTTTTAAGAGTCCCTGATAAAGCATTTTCAGACTCAGCTACTTTTTTTAGATCGCCTGATTCTTCGGCTGTCATTGCTGCGGTTCTCGCCTTTGTAACACTTTCAAAGACCCCTTTTTCGTGTGCAGCATAACCCTTCACCGCTTCAACTAAATTAGGAATTAAATCATATCTTCTCTTAAGCTGAACATCGATATCAGACCATGCTTCATCAACTCTATTTTTTAAAATTACTAGTCTATTATAGATAAAAATAACTAGTAAAATAATTACCACGAAAATTGCTACTATTATCTGTGTAAGTGTCATAGATTTTATTATTTAATTATTAATCTAATTAAATAATATGACACTTTGCCTTCTTTTGCAAGGCTTGACATCTTTCTTTTTTTAGATAGAATAGATTTAGATTTAGCACTCAAAGGTCGAGTTTGCCAATTTTATTAAATAAATAAAGTAACTATGAAAATAAAACCATTAGCAGATAATATTCTAATTGAGGGAGTAAAGCAAGAAGAGCAGACAAAAGGAGGAATTATTCTTCCGACAAGTAGTGAAAAAGATCGCCCAGAACAGGGAAAAGTAATATCAGTTGGTCCTGGAAAAATAGATTCATCGGGAAATATAATTCCTATGGAAATCAAGGAGGGACAAATTGTCCTTTTCACAAAATATGGACCCAATGAGATAAAGGTTGATGGTCAAGAGTTCTTAATTGCTAAACAAGATGATATCTTGGCTATAATTGAGAAATAAAATAATACTATTAAAACAATGGCTAAAATAATTTACTATCAGGAAGACGCAAGAAAAAAAATAAAGGCTGGAGTTGATAGGCTAGCTGATGCTGTTAAAACCACTCTTGGACCTAGAGGACGAAATGTTATCTTAGACAAGGGTTTCGGCTCCCCTACTATTACTAATGATGGGGTTACTATTGCAAAGGAGATTGAACTTGAAGATAAGATGGAAAACCTTGGAGCTGAAATAATTAAAGATGTCACCTCTAAGGCAAATGATGCAGCGGGAGACGGAACTACTACTGCTACTGTCCTTGCCCAAGCGATAGTCTCTGAGGGATTAAAGAATGTAACAGCTGGGGCTAATCCCTTATCCTTAAAAAAGGGGATTGAAAAGGGAACTAAAGCTGTCGTTGCTAGCCTTGCTGAAATGGCTGAAGATATCTCAGAAAAATCAAAGATAGCACAAGTTGCAACCATATCTGCTGAAGATCCTGAAACAGGAAGCCTAATCGCTGAAGTGATCGATGAAGTTGGGAAAGATGGAGTTGTCACAGTTGAGGAGTCTCAAACTTTTGGGCTTAGTAAGGAGATAGTTAAGGGAATGCAATTTGACAAGGGATATATTTCTCCATATATGATTACGAATACCGAAAAAATGGAAGCTGAATATGAAAACCCTTACATCCTTATAACTGATAAAAAGATATCATCAATTAACGAAATCGTCCCTATCCTTGAAAAGATAACCAAAACTGGGAAAAAAGAATTAGTTATTATCGCCGATGATATAGATGGAGATGCGCTAGCTACACTAGTTGTAAACAAGCTAAGGGGGACATTAAATGCTCTAGCTATTAAGTCACCAGGCTTTGGTGATTCCAAAAAAGAGATGCTCTCTGATATCGCTACAGTATCTGGAGCTGAAGTTATTTCTAATGACCTTGGAATGAAACTTGAAGATGTTGAGCTTAATATGTTGGGGTCAGCTAGAAAAGTAATTTCAACTAAAGAGAACACAACCTTGGTAGAGGGAAGAGGAGAGAAAAAAGAGATAGAGGCAAGAGTATCTCAGCTTAAAAATCTACTTGAAAATACTAACTCTACTTATGATAAAGAAAAACTTCAAGAAAGAATTGCTAAGCTTTCAGGGGGAGTAGCTGTTATAAAGGTTGGAGCGCTAAGTGAGGTTGAGCAAAAAGCTAGACTTCATAAAACCGAAGATGCCCTAGCTGCTACAAGGGCTGCTATTGAAGAAGGCGTTGTCCCAGGAGGAGGAGTCGCTCTATTAAGAGCAGTAGATTCTCTTGATAAGGTAAAGACATCTAATGCAGATGAAAAGACTGGCCTTAATATACTAAGAAAAGCTCTTGAAGCTCCAATCAGACAGATCGCAGAAAATGCTACTGCTGATGGATCGGTCGTAGTTCAGAAAGTTAAAGAGGGAGAGGGTTCTTTCGGATTTAATGCCTATAAGATGGACTATGAAGATCTAATAAAGGAAGGTGTTATTGATCCTAAAAAAGTTGTTAGGGTCGCGCTTGAAAATGCTTCTTCAGCTGCTGCAATGCTTTTAACTACTGAATGTGCTGTAGTTGATAAGGCAGAAAGTAAGGATAGTTGTTGTAGCCCTATGGGGGGAGCTTCTGGAGGCGGAATGCCTGGTATGGGAGGAATGGGAATGCCTGGATACTAATTCTCACAATCCCAACAATAAAAAAAAGCGCCTTATGGCGCTTTTTTTTATTGAACTAAATTCTTGAATCTATCTAAGTAAAGCTATCTTTTCTCTAAAACTATAAATCTCATGTCGTATTTATTGGCCTCATCTTTTTTGTGATTTTTTCTGCTAATCTCTTTAAAGTCTCTTAAAAATTCTTTAGGAAAATATATATTCCCCTTAAATTCTGAGTCTATAAGAGTCAAGTAAATTCTATCTATCATTCCCCTTTCCAGTGATTGCCTGTAAACACTTGCCCCTCCAATTATAAAAACATTCTGACTATCATCACTTGTCTTGATTGCTTCATCTAGACTATTAACAAAAAATACACCATCTACATTACTAGTCTCACTCCTTGTGAGAACAATATTCTTCCTATCTGGTAAGGGTTTCCCTAGAGACTCCAATATAGATTCAAATGTTATTTTCCCCATAATAACAGGATAATTAAGGGTTGTTTTTTTGAAATAAGCTAAATCAGCTGGCAGGTTCCATGGTAATTTGTCATTATTGCCAATTAAATAATTCTTATCACAAGCGACTATTAGTGAAGCTATTTTACCCATTTCTTTAATTTGTCCTATCTCTTAAAATATTTTATAATTATATTATAGTATAATATAGCATAATATATTATATATAAATAAAAAATATGGAAAAATATCATAGTGCGCTAGAGAAAATTATGAAGGAAGGTACCGATAAGAAGACTAGAAATGGAATAACAAGATCACTATTTGCTATTCAGATACGGTTCAATATGTCAGATGGTTTCCCTGCCATAACTACAAAAAAGCTAGCTTGGAAAGCTGTTGTATCTGAGCTGTTGTGGTTTATAGAGGGGAGTGGTGATGAAAGACGACTAGCAGAAATTCTACACAAAACACGAGATAAAGATAAAAAAACGATATGGAGTGCTAATTCTAAGGCCAATTATTGGCTAGATAGAGGATATTCAAAATTTGATGGGGATTTAGGGAGGATATATGGAGTACAATGGAGGCATTGGAAGAATCAGTTTGGGGAAGAGATTGATCAGCTTAAAGATATAATTGAAAGGATAAAAAGTGACCCAAATGATAGAAGATTGATAGTCTCTGCCTGGAACCCAGGTGAACTCAAATATATGGCACTACCACCATGCCATATGAGTTTTCAATTTTATATAGCAGATAATAATATATCCCTACATATGAATCAGAGGTCAGCAGATATGTTCTTAGGAGTCCCCTTTAATATTGCCTCTTATTCTCTTCTTTTACATATGGTCGGACAAGTAACTGGATACAATGCTTACGAAGTAGTTCTAACATTTAACGATGCTCATATTTATAAAGAACATTTTGAGTCAGTAGAAGAGCTATTGAAAAGAACTCCAAATAAATCACCACAATTAAAGCTAAACCCAAAAATAAGCTCCATTGATAATTTTAAAATGGAAGATATTGAGCTAATTGACTACAACCCACAAGAGTCAATTAGTGCAAAAATGATAGTTTAATAATAGATTTTTAATCTAATAAAAGAGAAAAGGCAGAGTATAGTGTCTTAATCCCCACTACGGCGGGGAAATTTCCCTTGAATTAACCCTCAGGAAGGGAAGGGACTAAAAAAGGACTAAAGATAAAGCTCTTCATCCTTTGAGGCTTGTAATAAATTAAATAAAGTGTTCAGAAATAATAAGATAAAAATAATTACTTTTTATCTTATATAGCAACTAAAACCTGAATAACTACAAAAGCTATATAGATGAACAGAAGAAATATTCCCTCTTTCCTCGTTATCTTATTACCTGTTCTAATAAACAGCAAGAAAAAAATTGCAGAGATAATAAGGAAAAATCGAGCAACAGATAATAGAGAAAAGCCAATATTATCTATATGAATAGGATGGAGTAGAGAAATAATCCCCAAAACTAAAGAAGATGTACTAATCACTGCCCCCATTAATCCTCCAAGAACCATCCAGTCATCCCCCTTTCTCGCTGATTGAATTCCAAAAAATATCTCTGGTAGAGCGTTCCCCGTTCCAATAACCAATATTCCAATAAGTAGAACAGGAACATCAAATGCCTCTGAAAATGCCCTAGACGATCTAATTATTCCTTCTGCTCCCAAAATAATCAGAAACAAGGACCCAAATAAAGTCCCTATATTTTTTAGAATATCCCTAAAATTGAGAGGCTTGCTCTCTTCAAAGACTCTAGTGAATCTTTCCTGTTTAGAGAATAACCAAGAAATGTAAATAAGAAAAGTTAAAAGAAGTATAACTCCATCAATTCTAGACAATAGTCGGTCATGAATTAGAATCATCGGTAGTATAGCAACAACTAATGTAAATATAGCTGTTCCTTGGACTGTCCTACTTTTGATAGTTAGTCCATTTTTTGAGATTATTGCAGCTAAAGCCACAGCAATAGTTAGGTCAACTATATTACCACCAACTATCTCCCCAAAAGATAGTTCGGGAATTCCCTGTAAAACCGAACTTATTCCAATAAAAAGATTAGGTAATGACCCCGCAAAAGCCATAATAAAAAAAGAAAGAACAAATTCTCTCCATCCCAAAAACTGAGCAATACTAGTTAAAGACCCAATAAGCCACTTGCTAGATAGAGCTAATAGGGAAAAGGATATAATGAATATTAAAATATATAGATAGATCATTTTAGATGATATTTAGTTAGTTTCTAAAACATACTAGTATCAATTTTAAATAAAACTAAGTTATTGCAACTATAGCAATGTTTACTTAGAAAAAACAAGAGGAGACTTTTCGCCTCTTCTTGTTTCCTACCTATCTTCTACTTATTACTGTTCTAGTTTTTTATGACAGAACCACCAATCTAAACACTTAAACTCTCCCTTTTCTGCCCTAGAGAGTCTCTCTTTCGCTGTTTCAATATCTGTCGCAGGTGGGATTATTACATCAGAGCTAACTATCTCACTATTCGGCCAGTTAGCTGGCATTGCTACTTTATTTTTATCTGAAATCTGCATAGCTTCTAATGATCTAAGAATTTCATCCATATTTCTTCCAAGCTCTTGAGGATAATAGACAATAACTCTAACTTTTCCATTGGGGTCAACAATAAAGACTGCTCTTACCGTGCTTGTCCCTTTCCCAGGATGAATCAACCCTAATTTTTCTGCAACAATTCCTGTATCAGCAATTATAGGAAACTCTATCTCTATATCTAATTTATCTTTTATCCATTCTTCCCATTTGATATGAGCAAAAACTTGATCTATGCTTAATCCAATAAGTTCACAGTTAAGTTTTTTAAACTTATCATACCTATTTTGGAAAGCAACAAATTCTGTTGTACATACTGGCGTGAAGTCTGCTGGATGACTAAATAGCACAAACCATTTTCCAGAGAATTGAGCAGGAAGCTCCATTATCCCACGAGTAGTCTGAACCTTTATCTTTGGGAAGTCGTCCCCTAAGAGAGGTATCCCATTTTTTTCTTCTATATTTTCCATTATAATATTATTTTTTAAATTTTAACTATTAGCGACCTTTAGTTATATTGTCTTGTGGTGCTCCATAGCCCATGAAGGTTACAAAACTCCCTTGCTTCTATCTGCCCTATCTTTCCCTCGCTTAGATCTATATTAAACTTAGCTATCGGCTTATCATCAGGGTTTAAAAATTTTCTGTAACTCATATTATCAATAACAAGCTCTATCCACTGGATATGGTGATCTTTCTCCATCGGATGTAAGGTAGACCCAACCTCAATTATTACACCGCCTTCTGTCTCCCTTATAGTTGGTAGGTGTTTTTCTTTTCCACCCTCCTCTTTTTGTCCTTCTATTAATTCCATAGGCTCTCCACAACAGACCAGCTCTCCAAAGCCAACAACTAAAACTTCAATGAGGTTTTTGCAAGCATTACACCTGAATATATTTCCTTGTTTCATAATAAATAGTAATTTTTATCTTAACTGCAACCGCAACCACACCCCCGACCAGAATGATACTCTCTTCTGTCGCTATATTCCTCTTTTTTCCCTGTATGCCACTGCTCTACTGGCCTTAAGTAACCGACTACCCTTGAATAGACTTCACACTTATTAAAATTAGAAAGACTAGCGTTTTTTTCATAACAATCAGTACACTTAAATATACTAATTATCTCTCCTTCGTTGTCGTACTTTAACATTACTCCATTCTCTATTTTCCCCTCCTTAACTTCGATCCCAATTTTACAGTCATGGCATGAAAACTCATTTTTTTGAACATTTTTTACATTTTCCATAAAAATATATTTGATAATTATTAATCTTACCGACCTTTATGAAGTCCCCGAATATCTTTTTCAAGCAACTTGCTTTATTATGGCCCCTTTTATTAATATTTTTTTTGAAATTTGGTATTTCAATATCATAAATGTTGTCACAGCTCTCACAGATAAAATGAGAATGAGGATCTGTATTAGCATCATAACGACTAACCTCATGTGCTATCTCTATTATTTTCTTCTTATTCTTAAAGGTGGCTAGTATTCTATAAACAGTCCCCAAACTAATCCTAGGAAGCTCTTTTCGAACCTCTAAATAGATGTCTTCTGCGCTCGGATGACTAGTTGTGCTTTTTAAATATTTTAGAATAATCTCTTTTTGAGAAGTCATTCTCTCTATCATAATCGTAGTTTATTATCAATAATGATTACTAATTAGATTATATTCTTAATAAAATTTTTGTCAATAGTATCTAGAAATTAACCTAGATGGACTAGCCCCAAAAACTTTCTTAAATCAATTATTTTATTTAAAATTATAAAATAATTTGAGAAACCTCCGCCTCTTATAAGTTTTGTGAAAAATCTCCCTTCTATTTTTGTCTCTCTTTCCCCTGTTAATAATTAGTTATTGACCAGTGAGTCGCCTAGCCCCTTTTAGTTTTTGACTTTTAGCCTCCTTTTTGCTATCTTTTAAAAAGATATGAAAATTTTTTTATTATATATCGTTGCTGGGATAATAAGTATATGGCTAGCAACGGGCATCCCTGGGGTGAACTTTACTGGTAGCCTTGCTACTCTTGTTTTGGCTGGATTTGCTCTTGGAATAATCAATTTTGCTATTAAACCAATTCTAAAGATAATAACGCTACCATTAAGAATTTTAACTCTTGGGCTTTTTACACTTTTTCTTAATATAGCTATTATCTGGGTTATTGATGTCTTATTTCTTGGCGAGATATTCACATTCTTTTCATTATTTATAGCGACAATTATAATCTGGATTCTTAATATGGTAATAATTAAAAAAAATTAAAAATGAACATTCTTTCAATAGCACAAATAGTTGTATCGATAATTCTTATCGTTCTAGTCCTTATCCAACAAGGAGAATCAGGGCTTGGGTCTGCCTTTGGACAAGATGGGGGGGGCTATTCCACTCGTCGGGGAGCTCAAAAATATATCTTTAATGGAACTATAGTTTTTGGTGTTCTCTTTCTTGCTCTGGCTGTTTTTAACCTTCTATGAAGTTTCTAAATAAGAAAAAAATTCCATCATTAGGGCAATGGAGATCTCTTTATAAGGTCTTCACTAAGAAGGAAAAAATAGGCTTTTCTCTGATTTTAGCTATTTTTATCATCTCTTTTATCACTTTTTTGGTATCTACATATTTTTCAAAGACGAAAGAGGTTCCAGCATTTGGAGGAACCTATATAGAGGGACTTATTGGATACCCACGATTTATCAATCCAATATATAGTCTAAGCGATGTTGATAGAAATATCACATCGTTATTGTTTTCGGGGCTACTCTACTATGACCACTCAAAAGGATTTGTAATGAATATGGCCGAAACAATTATTAAAGAGGAATCATCTTATAGGATGAAGCTTAGAGACGACCTTAAGTGGTCTAATGGAAAGGCTATAACAGCTCAAGATATTATCTTCACTATAAACACAATACAAGATCCAGCGTTCAAGAGTCCACTGCGTGCCGATTGGATTGGGATAAAGGTAGAGAAGGTGTCAGACTTAGAAA
>JAJOKY010000001.1 GCA_021129615.1 Minisyncoccota bacterium
CGACGACAATCCTGCAAACAGAGACCCCTATTAGCTGAAGCATTATGTTGATATAGGCTCATCCAACATCTACCAGATTGAGCAATACACAGTGCACCATGTCCAAATATCTCAATCTCCATTAAGCGATTTTCAGACCCAATCAATTCCTCTTTTTTAATTTTGTTATGAATAGTTTTAATCTGTTCTAGTGTTAGCTCCCTAGCTAAAACTACCCTATTTGTGAATTGGGAAAAAAATTTTAAAGACTCATAATTAGATACTGAAAACTGAACTGAAATCTGAACAGGTATATTAATTTCATTGCAATAATTTATGACCGCAAAATCAAAAGCAATAATAGCATCTACTCCTCTTTTTTTGGCAGCATCAACAATTTTTTTTGCAACCCTAATGTCGTTATCATATAAAAGGGTATTAACGACCAAATAAGTCAAAACATTATTTTTTCTAGCTTCGCTGGTGATCTTTTTTAGGTCTGAAAGACTAAAATTTATAGAAGAACGAGCCCTCATATTAAGATCCCCTATCCCAAAATAGATGGAATCAGCTCCCGCCCTTATAGCCGCACCTAATGATTCAAAGCTCCCAACGGGAGCCATTATCTCTATTTTTTTCTTTTTTTCCATCCTTGTTCCTACCTACTAAAAATTAACATTTCTAATATATGGGGTAAAAAAATGAGCAACCCAATAATTATTGACCCAAGGCAGGCTATCAAAACAGCTGCTGCTGAAATATCCTTAATCTCTTTAACTGTTTGGTTTTTTCCTGGAGAAATTATATTAAGAGTCCTCTCTACTTGAGAATTTAATAGTTCTAATCCTAAAATAATAATAATTGTTAAAACTAAAACTGAAAACTCAATCAGTGTAACTGGAATAAAGATAGCGAATAATGTCACTATTAAAGCAATAATAAGAAGAATTTTAAATGTTTTCTCCTTAGAAGCGTAAACTATTCCACTAATCGCATATTTAAAACTCTTTATCATTTTTTATTTTTTATTTTTAAATATTCTTTTCTATATAAAATCCAATGCTATTTTTACTATTTTTTATCATAGAAAGAGATTTTTTCCAAACAAAAAGAATCACTGCTCCATAAAAAATAGTAATAGATAGAGAGTTAGTCCATTCTATTAACATTGAACTCCATCCAATTTTTGAAAAAAATTGAATTACAGCAATTATCCACGAAACGAAAAGCCATAATGGAAAGAGGGCAACTAGAGCTAATGTGCTAGAAAAAAATGATAAAAATATAAAGAGGATGCCAAGTATCATAACAATATATAGTACTGGAACAATTAAGATGTTAGTTATTGGGAAAACTAATGATATGTTGCCAAAATAGTATATTAGAAGGGGGAAAGTAAAAATATAAGCAGATAAGCTCATAGCTAAAACATCACGAATAATAGCTGGAAGAAATCTCATTTTGTCTTGCAATAAAGAAGAAAATAAGACTATCCCAATAACAGCCAAAAATGAAAGCTGAAATCCAATATCATATCTTAAAAGTATAGGATTAAGAGAGAGCATCAGTGCTGCTGTAATTAAAATAACTCTTAATGAGTTATTTATTCTCCCAAAAAAAGAGGCAACTATAAGAGATAGCCCCATAATTCCAGCCCTTATTGCTGATGGCTGGAATCCTGTTATTAATATAAAAAGGAAAACTACTGTAATAATAAAGAATAGAGATTTTTTACCATAAAGACCAATAATTTTTGAAAAAGCTACAGCAATTGCTGCCATTACGGCGATATGAAGCCCAGAAACAGCGACTATATGTCTTGTTCCGGTATTACTCATTTTTTCTTTCCAGTTATTAGGGATCGCCCACTTATCACCTAAAAGCATCGCTGACACAATTGATGAGTGGATATACGGCAATCCTTGATTTAAAAAACTTCTCGCTCTTTCTTTATATTTTAAGATAGTATTTTTATAAGAGACCCTATTGCCAATAAGGGTAATTTCAGGATTTATAATAGTTAAATATATCCCATCTTTCGCTAGATACCCTGGATAATCAAAGTCATCAAATGGTTTGGGTGATTGGATTATTCCTCTTACTTCTAATATATCTCCATACTGATAACTAGAGTGATTCCTTATAAAGATAAGAAGTTTTTCTTCTTCAAATTCATCTATGCCCGATATAATAATTCGGGATCTATCTCCTCTATTCTCTATCTCTTCTGATATTACTCCTTTAAAAAATGAGAGACTTCTCGCCTCTTGTCTATGTTGTTGATCAAATGTATTAAACCAAAAAACACCGATACCAATAAATATAAAAATAAGAGAAACCAGAAATACTGGACTTCGAAAACAGATAAGCAGAGAGATAGCTATTATAAAAAATAATAAAAAAAACTCTTTGCCGATACCGACAAAAGACGATAAAAAGATACCTACAATAAAAGAGGAGGAGGAAAATAAGAGAGCCTTTGATAGTAATATATTACCTAGATTCACAGGTATCAAAAAAAACCTTTATCTCCTTTACAATATCATCCATAAAATTTTCTGAATATGGAGATAAATTATGAAAGTAAGAGTTAATGTTTTTATTAGGTCTAAATCTTTGGATAAAATATTTTTTTGCTGGAGATATCATCTTGGCAATTGTCTTAATATCTTCTTTTGTATGCAAGGAAGGAATCACCGTTGTCCTAAATTCATAATCAATCCCAGAGACTTTAATAATTTTAATACTATCCTTAATCTCCTTTAGTTTAATTTTTACTCCAACAATTTTAGTATATTTTTGTATATCTTTTAATGAAGAAAATGGTGCTTTTATATCCATTGCGATGTAGTCAATTAGCTTTCTAGATATTAAATCACCAAGCATAGCAGGATTAGATCCATTAGTATCAAGCTTTATCTTAAATCCTATATCTTTTATCTTTTTTAATAACTGTGGGAGGTCTCTATTGACTGTAGGTTCACCACCACAGATAACAACTCCATCTAGAAGTCCTTTCCTTTTATCAAGAAAACTTAAAATCTCTTTTTCGGAAATCTCTGGATGATCTGATATCACCTCTGGTATAACTAGCTCTGGAGAATGGCACCAAGGACATCTAAAATTACATCCAGAAAGAAAAACTATACAAGCAGTAAATCCTGGGTAGTCAATTAGGGTAAGTTTTTGAATTCCTCCAATTTTCATAGTAATAATACGACAGATATTTGAAGCAGATCTTTGGAAAAAGTCTGAAACTGAATTATTTTTCTACCCTATATCCTCTCCTATTTTTAAATTCCTCTTTTTTCCCTATATGCCACTGCTTTACTGGCCTTAAGTAACCGACTACCCTTGAATAGACTTCACATGGCTGCTTGATTACACACTTTGGGCAGGAAAAATGTTCACCTGATATATATCCATGAATGGGGCATATTGAAAAAGTTGGCGTGATAGTAATATAGGGAAGCTTATACTTAGTAAGGATTTTTCTTACTAAATTTTTAACTGAATTAATATCACTCAATTTCTCTCCCATAAAGATGTGGAGTACTGTTCCTCCAGTATAAGAACACTGCAACTTATCTTGATGATCTAGTGCTTCAAATGGGTCATCTGTATAGTTTACTGGTAGGTATGTTGAGTTTGTATAGTATGGAATTTTTTTAGTCCCAGCAGTAATTATGTCTGGGTACATCTCTTTATCTATCTTTGCCTGACGGAAAGAGGTCCCTTCAGCTGGGGTCGCTTCTAGGTTATATAGGTTTCCTGTACTTTCTTGATAGTCAACTAGGGTGTTCCTCATAAATTCTAAAACCTCGAGAGCAAACTTCTTGCCTTTTTTAGTCCCAATATCATCTCCCATAAAATTAAGAATAGCTTCGTTCATACCCAATAAGCCAATGGTAGAGAAATGATTCCCAAAATAGCTTCCCCTAAGCTTTTTAACCGAAGATAGATAATTTTTTGTATAGGGGTAGAGTCCTTTTTCTATAAAATTATCAATAGCTTTTCTCTTTATCTCTAAACTATCTCTCGAGATATCCATCAACTCTTTGAGTCTGTTAAAAAAATCTTTCCTAGTCTTTGAGAGATATCCTATTCTTGGAAGATTGATAGTCACAACTCCAACACTCCCGGTTAATGGCTGAGAGCCAAATAGACCACCACCCCTTTTAATCAATTCTGTATTGTCGAGCCTGAGACGGCAACACATACTTCGAAAATCTTCTGGGTTCATATCTGACCCAATAAAATTAGAGAAATAGTTTATGCCATACTTAGCTGTTGCTTCCCACATAGTATCAAGGTTTGGGTTATCCCAATCAAAATCCTTCCCAATAGATATCGTTGGGATGGGAAATGTGAATGGTCGTCCTTTTGAGTCCCCCTCCATTAAAACTTCATAAAAAGCTCTATTGAAGATATCCATCTCTAATTGAAATTGACTATAATATTCTTCTTGTATCTTACCTCCAATTATTATCGGTTGGTCTTTCAGAAAATTTGGAACCTTAATATCAAGAGAAACATTTATAAATGGAGTCTGGAATCCAACCCTTGTCGGAACCATACAGTTAAACATAAACTCCTGCATAGCCTGCTTAACTTGCCGATAATCAAGATTGTCATATTTAATAAAAGGAGCTAACAAGGTGTCAAAATTACTCATTGCTTGTGCTCCAGCACTCTCGCCCTGAAGGGTGAAAAAAAAGTTGACAATTTGACCCAATGCTGTCCTAAAGTGTTTTGGAGGCTTTGATTCTATTTTAGATGGGACACCGCCAAATCCCCTGACTAAGAGATCTTGTAGGTCCCAACCACAACAATAGGTTGAAAGAGAATCAAGGTCATGGATATGAATATCTTCTTTTTCAGCTGCAACTCTTATTTTTTCAGGATATATCTTATTGAGCCAATATTTTTTAGTGATTTTTGATACAGCATACTGATTTAATCCCTGGAGGGAATAGGTCATATTGGCATTTTCATTAATTTGCCAATCGAGCTCTCTCAAGTACTTGTCAATTATATCTACTGACTCATCAAACTGAAGAACCGCCTCTCTGACTTCTCTCCGTTTTTCTCTATAGATAATATATGACTTTGCTGTCTCTACTAATCCATCTAAAATTAAGACCTCTTCAATAATATCTTGAATTTCTTCTATTTTAGCAATATCACCATTTTTAAATCTTATGTCTAATAAGTCAATTACCTGGTCAACTACTTTCTGAGTTCTTTTTTCATCACCCTCTTTTGAGGATGTGATAGCTTTATATATCGCTTTATAAATTCTTTGCTCATCAAAAGTAACAATTTCTCCATTTCGATTCTGAATTTTTTCTATTTTTTTATCCATTTGTGATTATGAATTAAGGTTAATATAAAACTGTTACTAAAGCACTCTTACTCAAAGTCCAGTTATTAAAACCGTAACTTTTATCTCATTTTTTTTAAGATCCTCTGATTGAACCGCTCCAAATAATATCTTTGCATCGGGGGAGACCTTAGCCTTTATCTCTTTTGCTATATCGTCTATCTCTATAAGGCTAATATCGTCTCCTCCGCTAACATTGAAAAGAACCCCCTTTGTTCTATTGAGAGATATATCTAAAAGGGGGGAACTTAGGGCGCTAGATACCGCTTCTTTAGCTCTATCCTCACCAGAGGCTATCCCAATTCCAAAAACCGCTAAACCGGAATCTTTTAATATCGATTTAATATCAGCAAAATCAATGTTTATTATCCCTGGTAGAGTTATCAGGTCTGATATTCCACAGACTGCCTGTCTTAATACTTCATCACACAACCAAAAAGCAGAATCGATAGAAGTATTATCTTTGATCAATAGAGATAATCTGTTGTTTGAAACCGAAATTAGTGTATCTACCTCTTTTTTTAATGCTTTTTCCCCTTTTTTTGCAATAGACATTCTACTCTTCCCCTCAAAAGAAAAAGGAGTTGTAACTATGGCTATTGTTAATATTCCTAGATCTTTTGATATCTTAGCTACAACTGGAGCTCCACCAGTTCCAGTTCCGCCACCAAGACCACAAGCTATAAAGACAATATCTGCCCCCACCAATACCTCTTCTATCTCTTCCCTACTTTCTTTAGCCGCATTTTCCCCTATATTAGGATTCATTCCAGCCCCCAATCCTTTTGTAATATTTTTTCCAATTCTAATTTTTTTATCGGCGTTATTTTTTTTAAGATTCTGTAAATCAGTGTTTATAGCTATAAACTCTACTCCCATTACACCACACTTCATCATACGATTAATCGCATTTGATCCTGATCCTCCAATTCCTACTACTTTAATTTTGGTCATTATTTATGGTATTAAAGGTTTAAAAAAATTTTTAATTTTATCTGTTATTTTTTTAAAAAATCCACAAGATTGATCATCTTTGTGATCATCTGCAAGTAAAACCAAACCACAACAGACCGTAAAATTGGGCTCTTTTATGGGTGGATTAAATCCCAAAGGAGCTCCTATACGACAAGGGAGATTTAGCTCTTTTTTTACCAAATCAGATATTCCCGGGAATTGAGATCCTCCACCAGTAATAACTATACCAGATGGAAGCAATTCATTTTTCGATATCTTCTTTAAATCCTCTCTAATAAAATCGAATAACTCCAAAACCCTTGGATTTATTATTTTTTTTAAAGTATTTCTACTAAAAGATATCTTTTCGTCTGATCCTAAGACATTAATTTTTTCTATTTTTTTACCACCTAAAGAGCAAGATCCAAAGCCTAACTTTATCCTCTCTGCAGTCTCAATATCGATTTTTAGTCCTATTGCAATATCATTTGTGATATTTACAGACCCAACTGGAAAGATGGCTGTATAGATCAATACCCCTTCTTCAAAAACGGATAGCGAGGTTGTTTGTGCCCCAATATCGACAACCGCAACCCCCCTCTCTTTTTCATCAGAGGTAAGTACTGCCCTAGAACTAGCAAGAGATCCAATAATTATATCATTAATCTCTATTTCAGCCCCTAAGACAGATTGACTAACATTTTTCAAAAACTGAGAGCGACCCTCTATTATAACAACTTTAGACTCAAACCTTACCCCATATATATCTAGTGGGTTTTTTATATCCCCCACTCCATCTATAATGTACTCAATTGGGAAAGCATCTATTATCTCTTTGTTTCTAGACATTGGGGGGGCTTTAGCTTGCTCTACCACCCTCTCAATATCTTCAGGGGATATTCTTTGATCTGCCCTAGAAACCGATACTAGCCCTTTTGATAAAAAGGACTTTATGTGAGTCCCATTAATATTTACATAAACACCATCAACCCTTTCATTAGTCTGAAGTTCTATCTCCTTAATACATTCCATTATTACCATACTTATCTCTTCTGGATTTTCAATAACTCCCTTTCTGACTCCTCGAGATGGACGAGAAGTCTTTGCCATAACTTCAAAAACTGAACTTTTGTCTGTTTTTATGACAGAAATCGCTTTTATATGACTACTCCCAATATCTATCCCAGTAATTAGATTATTTGACATAATTTTAAGAATTTAAAAGCATTATACTATCTTTGTTCAAAAAATACAAATAGAAGAAATAGGCAATATGAAAAAAGTAAAACACC
Source organism: Minisyncoccota bacterium (assembly GCA_021129615.1). GTDB lineage: Bacteria > Patescibacteriota > Minisyncoccia > Minisyncoccales > CSSED10-335 > JAJOKY01. The sequence goes on from JAJOKY010000001.1 coordinate 7,609, forward strand.
CTATCAGAATAGGGGAGAAAAAGAGTAACGAAAATTATTAAAAGAGAGAAGAGCGAGCGGCTTGGTCTAGAGCTTCATTTGCCATCTTATCGGCTTCCTTGTTTTTTTCTCGAGAGATCAATCTTAAGGTAACTTTTCCAAAATCAATTTTTAAATTCCATACTTCTATAAAAAATTCCTGAATTCTAGGATTCATTACCTTGTATTCACCCTTAATCTGTTTTACCACTAACTCAGAATCAGATCTCAATTCTATCTGAGAGCTAGCAGCTAGTTTTTTCCCAAAAACTGAGATGAATTTTTTAAGAGCAAAAATAATAGCCTGATACTCAGCCTCATTATTAGTTATCTTATCTCCCAAATAGTGAGAATAAGACTTAACTATCTCTCCTTTTTCATTACAAAATACTACTCCCGCTGCCCCCTGTCCTGGATTCCCACGAGATGCACCATCAGTGTAAATTATTACTTTTTTCATATTCTTTATAATATTGAATTAATCTATTTTTAAATTCGTTTAAATTTTTATTTTTTATATTAAACCCAGCTGCAGGTGGATGACCCCCATAAGAAATAAGTATATCAGAGCTTTTACTCATCATATCTACTGCATTAAGTCCTGGTGGAACCCTTACTGCTCCTCTACTTGTAGTTTTCCCATGTTTATATAAAAATACCGGTCTATTTATTTCATTCTCGACCTTAGAAGCAGCAGCCCCAATGTATCGAACCTCCCAATCGTCTTTACCATAAAAAACCATAGAACCCACTTCTGTCTGGCTAATCGCTTCCTCTGCCATTACTAATATTCTTCTGTGTTTTTCTTCAATTTTTTCACTTAATCTAGATATTATTTTATCTATCTCTTTTTTTTCTCTAAGAGTAAGGAGGTAAAATATTTCTGTCTTATGCTCGATAACCTCACTAGCGCTGCATAGAGAGACAATCTTTTGCGCAACGTCTCTTATTGTTTCCTCTTTTTTAAATAGGTTCGCATCCCAAAACGACTTTAATCCAAGTCGACTTGTTACAAGAAGAGACCTGAGCCCCTCATCTATTATCTCTTTATTATCACTCTCTTGCTTCATCATATCGGCTATCGTTGCTAGTGCTGCTAATTCAGAAAATCCCGCCCTAAATTCGCTAAAAGAATTGCCAAGAATCTCTTCAGCTAATTTAAAAATTATACCAGCATTTGAAAAGTCCTTAAATGGATATTTATCATCTTTTTGCTTGGGACATATAATGATATCGGCTTCTGGGAGTTCTTTGTGGGGTTGATGGTGATCAATAATAATAATATCTATCCCTAGTTTTTTTGCAACTATGGTCTCATTAAAATTAGTAATTCCACAGTCCATCACGATAAGAAGAATTTTTCTATCACCAGATTTTTCCTTAATTATCTGAAGAGCCCCATTATTGAGGCCATATCCCTCTTTATCTCCCCTATCAGGAAAATATATATAAAACACCGCTCCTCTAATTGCCTCAATACTCTCTTTTAAGATTACTACTGATGCAGTACCATCAAGATCAGCATCACCATAAAGGATAATTTTCTCATCATCCTTAATCGCTCTTTTTATCCTATCAGAAACTTTTTCTATATTTTTAATCTTCATAATATCCTAGTGCTTCTAGTCCTGGTAATTTATAATTAGCTAAAAAGTCCAACATTGCGCTTCCCCCAGTAGAAATATGATCTATCGATTTATTAAAATCAAACTTTGTAATTGCAATACCAGTATCACCACCTCCGATAATCCTAAATGCCTTATAATTCGTTGATATTGCACGAGCTATCCCTAGTGTTCCATTTTTATATTCATCCTTTTCAAACAAGCCCAATGGCCCAGACCAAATTATCATTCCAGCCCTTCTTATTATTTCTGAATAAATCTTGATAGTATCTGGGCCTATGTCATATATAATCTCATCATTTCTGACCCTTCCTGGCGGAACTATTAAATGCTGATTATAACCTGGAGCTGAAACAATAAGATCTACTGGAAGATGAACTTTATCAGATGTTAGCTCAAGCCCCTCTACCGCATCAACTATTTTTTGACTTGGCCATGAGTGATTTGGAGATATGCCCTTAATTGTTAATATCTCATTAGCAACCTTTCCTCCGATTAAGAGGTGATCCGACATATCCATAAAAACTCTTATAGCTTTTATTTTTGACTCTACCTTTGCTCCGCCAATAATAGTCACTAAGGGTCGCCAAGGGTCATTTTTTACTTTTGACAACATCCTTATCTCTTCCATAAGGTTTAATCCAGGATATGAATCAATGATTTTAGGAATTTTAGAAATTGAAGAATGGTCTCTATGACAAACTGAAAAAGCTTCATTAATATAAATATCACCAAGGCTAGCAATCTTATTAGCAAAATCAAGGCTATTTTCCTTTTCACCATTAAATTTTCTCAAATTTTCTAAAAGAAAAACCCTTCCTTCATCAAGTGGGTCAATTTTCTCTATAAACACAACCTTTTCCTTAATGAGGCTTTCAATAAATGAGACTAATCCCCTTAGTGTTTTTTTACCACTCGTGTGCGCAATTAAAAGAACTCGACCACCAGAATCAAGCACCTTGCGAATTGTTGGAATAGATCGTCTTATTCTAGAATCATCAATAACCTTGCCACTATCATCAGTTTCTACATTAAAATCACATCTTATAATTGAAACTTTATCCCTAAAGTCAGCGTTTTCTAATTTATTCATCTTCTTTTTTATCCTTTTTTATCAACCCCGAAAGAGCTTTTCTTAGCTCATTAACTTCTATCGGTTTTTCCTCTTTTTTGGGGGTCTTCTTTAGTGAGGAAAATAGAATGGGGGCTTTACCTAATATTTTATTAAGGATTGTTTCTGGTTCTTTTTTAAAATTATTTTGAGAACTATTTTTAGGTTCTATCTTCTTTTTTTTCGGTTTTTTTATGCAAGACTTACAAAAAATTGGCCTCCCTGACTTAGGTTCAAAAATAACCTTAGTCTTCTTACCACA
>JAJOKY010000016.1 GCA_021129615.1 Minisyncoccota bacterium
CCTATTTTATCACGGACTTTGCCGTTTATCTGAATAATTAAAATAACTTTTTTCTCTTTTTTCAATAACTCTCTCCTCTGCTAAAATTTTAATAAACTATCTACAATAATATTAAAAAAATAAGATTAAATCAATTTTATCCCACGCTCCTATCTTTTTTAGTTTTTATTTTCTCTATTGTATGATAAGGTAAATTAGTCAAATATTTAATTCTTTAATTTTAATTTTGTGAAATTATATAATACCCTATCAAGGAAAAAAGAGAAATTGATCCCAATTAAAAAAAATAAAATTGGGCTTTATGCTTGTGGTCCCACTGTTTATGGATATGCCCATATCGGGAATTTTAGAACTTATCTTTTTGAAGATATTCTTCGTAGATCTCTTGAATATAATGGCTACAAAGTTAAGCACATAGTGAATATTACTGATGTAGGGCACCTAACATCAGATGCTGATACTGGAGAGGACAAGATGGAAAAGGGGGCTAAAAGAGAAAAAAAGAGCGTCTGGGATATCGCAGAATACTATACTAATTCTTTTAAGGAAGATGCTCTTAAGATCAACATCAAAAAACCATCAAGCTTAGTCAAGGCAACCGATTATATAGACGAGCAAATTAAGATAATTTTAAAGTTAGAAAAAAAGGGATTTACTTATTTAATAGATGACGGGGTCTATTTTGATACTTCAAAAATAGAGGACTATGGAAAATTATGGGGGAGTAAAAAGACTAAACTTAGGGCCGGCGCTAGGGTTAAGATGTCTAAGGGGAAAAAGGGTATCACCGATTTTGCACTATGGAAGTTAACTCCGCCTAATACTAAAAGGCAAATGGAGTGGGACTCTCCGTGGGGGAGGGGTTTTCCAGGTTGGCATACAGAATGCGTTGTTATGGCAAAATCAAAATTAGGGATGCCTTTTGATATCCATTGTGGTGGAATTGATCATATACAGGTTCATCATACAAATGAGATTGCTCAAGCTGAAGCTGCTTATAATAAGAATCTTTCTAATTTCTGGTTGCATTGTGAGTTTTTAAATTTAAAAGATAAAAAGATGTCTAAGTCAACCGGTGGTACAATAAGAGTAAAAACCATTGAAGAGAAGGGCTTCAATCCCCTCGCTTTTAGGTATCTTTGCCTAGGGACTCACTACAGGTCTAAGATGTCTTTTTCTTGGGAGGCAATGGAATGTGCTGAAAATGGCTTAAATTCACTCTATAAAGAGATAAAGAACTTAAAGGGTGGTAAAATATCAAAGCAAAAGACTAATAAAAGAAAGAGAGAGTTTCTTAATTTAATTAATGATGACCTTGGAACTCCAAAAATTTTAGCATTTTTAAGAAAGGTCTTAAAAGATAGAGAGCTAAGTATATGTGACAAGCACTATTTGATGCTTGATTTCGATAAGGTGCTTGGACTAAATTTAGATAAAATTAAAAAAGATGTGGTCTCTGAAGAAATTAAAGAGATAATAGAAAAAAGAGAGAAATATAGAAAAAATAGGGAGTGGGCTAAGGCCGATAAGGCTAGAAAAAAATTAGAAAAGCTTGGATATAATACAATCGACTCAAGGTGCTAGACTCAATAATCCATTTATGCTAATAGTAATTAAATGAATCAAGATAATAGGCTTCAACATAAAGTTCCTCCTCAAAACTTAGAGGCCGAGATTTCGCTTCTTGGGTCTTTAATAATAGATAAAGACGCCATAATAAAAGTGGGGGATTTTTTACATCCTAAGGATTTTTATAAACCAAGTCATCGTAATATATATGAAGCGATACTGGAATTATTTGAAAAAAGAGAGCCAATAGACTTCTTATCTCTCTCGTCACTACTTAAAGACAATAAGAAGCTTGATGGTGTCGGTGGAAATGCTTATTTAACTGAATTGATAAATGCTGTTCCAACCTCAAGCCATGTTTTAAATTATGCTAAAATTGTTCAAAAAAAGAGAATACTACGAGACTTAATTGAATCAAGTAGAAATATTGAGTCTTTGGCATATGAAGAAAAGGGCGAAGTTTCTAGTCTTCTTGATTATGCCGAAAAAAAAATATTTGGCATAGCCGAACATTCACTTCAACAAAGCTTTTTACCTATCAAAGATATTATTGAAGAAACCTTTGATAGAATAGATAAATTATCTAAGTTCAAGGGGTCTATCCGAGGGATACCAACCGGCTTTAGCTATTTAGATAATATGTTATCTGGATTACAAAATTCTGACCTTATTATTTTAGCGGCCAGACCGTCGCTAGGAAAGTCATCTCTTGCTTTTAATATTGCTTTAAATGTGGCTATTAACCACAAAATGCCAGTCGGTATTTTTAGTCTTGAAATGTCTAAAGATCAAATTATTGATAGATTTATATCTACATTATCTCAAATTGATCTCTGGAAACTTAGAACTGGTCGCCTCTCATCAGAGGGAGATGATAATGATTTTCAAAAGATACAGAGAGCTCTAGCTAGTTTAGCAGAAACCGAAATATATGTTGATGATTCAGCTATATCTGATGTTCTACAGATGAGAGCAATGACTAGAAGATTAAAGGCGGATAAGGGATTAGGCCTAATTATTATTGACTATCTCCAGTTAATAGACTCCAGTAGAAACTCCACCTATGACTCTATGGTTCAACAAATGAGCGCGATATCAAGATCACTAAAGGGTCTTGCTAAAGAGTTGAATATACCCGTCCTAGCTTTATCTCAACTGTCAAGAGCTGTTGAACAGAGAACCCCGCAAATACCAAGATTATCAGATCTTCGTGAATCGGGGTCAATAGAGCAAGATGCTGATGTGGTTCTCTTTATCCATAGAGAGGATAAATATCGTACCGATAGTGAGAGAAAAAATATTGCCGATATTATGGTTGCAAAACACAGAAATGGTCCCACTGGAAAGGTAGAGATGTACTTTGACGAAAGAACAGCAACCTTTAAGGATATAGAAAAGGGGTATGAAGGTTCCCCCGAAGAGGTGGCGTTTTAATTAAAAACTGCTATTATGCATTCAAAATCAATCCAAAAACTAATTAAGGCTTTTTTGGGGTTACCATCTGTTGGTTCAAGAACAGCAACTAGGTTTGCACTACATCTTATAAAATCACCAAACGAAGAAGTGAAAACTTTTATTAAGGCCATAATAGAGGCTAAAGAAAACACCAAATTGTGTTTTTTTTGTTTTAATCCATTTGAATCATCTGGGGAAGAGAAGCTTTGCGAAATCTGTTCAGAGTCTCGTAGAGACAGAAGAACAATCTGTATTGTTGAAAAAGAGAGCGATCTGATTGCAATCAATCAATTAAAGATATATCGAGGATTGTTTTTTATTTTAGGTGGAACACTCTCCCCTCTTCGTAAAGAAAATATTAAAAAAATTAGAATTAAAGAGCTACTTGATAGAATAAATAATCCAAAAAAATATAATATAGAACAGTTAGAAGAGATTATTATAGCAACAAACTTTACCTCAGAAGGAGAAGCGACTGCGCTCTATATTGAGAGGGTGATTAAGAGCTCAAATATTAAAATAACCCGTCTTGCTAGGGGCCTCCCCAAGGGCAGTGAATTAGAATATATAGATGAGGAGACAATCTCTTGTTCATTCAAGGATAGAAAAGAGAAATAGGTCTAGAACCCTAAAATAAAAAAAACAGAGAACTTGTTCTCTGTTTTTTTGAAAATGTTAATATAAATTATTTTTCCACTGATAGAATTTGAATTTCAGTGTATGGTTGTCTGTGCCCCTTTTTTGTCCTCTGTCTTTTTTTAGGCTTATATTTAAAAACTATCAATTTATCACCCTTGCCATGAGATAAAACTTTTGCTTTTACTTTAGTTCCAGTAACTACGGGTGCCCCAACCTGAATATCCTTACCATCAGCTACTAAAAAAACATCCTCAAATAACACCTCCTGACCCTCTTCTGCTTTAATCTTTTCTATTCTAACTTTTGTTCCAGGAGAAACAACATATTGCTTCCCACCAGTTTTTATTACTGCTAGCATATTTCTTTATATTTAATATATAAAAAGTTTACCCTAAAAAAGTGAAATAGTCAAATTCAAAACCCGAGGCGATTATTATTTTACATTTTTTCATTTTAGGCCCCAATCTGTTCTTGGTTATTTTATCTTTACTATTTTATACTTTTTTTTCTCTCCTGAGGGTGTCTCTATTTCACAGATATCACCCTCAGAATAACCCATTAGAGCTTTTCCAATTGGCGACTCTTCCGATATTTTACCTTCTAATGGATCAGCCTCAATCACATTTACTATTTCAAAATCCTCATAATCACCATCAATCTCTACAGTGACCAAAGATCCTGGATTAACCCTTCCGTCTATTACTGTTTTAGAAACAGAAGAATTCTTGATAATATTCTCGATATCTATTATCTTCCCCTCTAAAAAAGCTTGATCATCTTTTGCTTCGTGATAAGCGGCATTCTCTTTTAAATCACCAAAAGAGATTGCTTCTTTGAGTCGCTTTGCGATTTCACTCCTCTTATTGGTCTTAAGATCGTTAAGCTCTGCTTTCAGCTTTTCCATTGTTTTTATATTGATGTTTTTCTTTTTCATAAAGACTTAAAAAGGCATATTAGCCCTTTTGATTTTATATAGTTTTTCTCTACTCAGCGCCAATTATATCGAGAATATCCCAATGAAGTCAAAAATACACGACTGCAATCGGCAGACGATATAATCAGCATTAATGTAGTTCACCTTAATTCTTTAAAATACCATTTTAAAACATTTTTTGCAACAGGTACCGTGGCTGCTCTAACTCCCTCTACCTCCTCGATCACAATTGTTATCACTATTTCTGGGTCATCATAAGGGGCAAAAACAGTTACCCAATTATTATAGTGCCCCTTTTTAGGGATTTGAGCTGTCCCAGTTTTAGCCGCTGAAGTCACCGAAAGCTGATTTAATAAGGTTGCAGACCCTTTTAAAACCGCGTCTCTCATCCCTTCCCTAACAACATTTAAGTTATAATCACTTACCATCTTTCTCTTAATAATCTTTTTTTTATTTTTGCTTATTACATTTCCATTATTATCTAATATTTTTTCAACTAGCATTGGGCGCAACAACTCTCCTCGATTAGCTATAGCTACGAATGCCATGGTTGCTTGAATCGGAGTTGTTAGCATATATCCTTGACCAATTGAAAGATTATAACTATCGCCTACTCTCCATTGATCATTTAAGGTTTCTAACTTCCACTTAGGGCTAGGAATAAACCCCTCCTCTTCTCCATAAAGATCAATTCCTGTTCGATTATTCCAACCAAAAAGACTTAAGTAATGCTTCATAAGATGAGGTCCTAGTCCCCTTTGGTCTCTATATCCTCCACCGATCTTATAGAAAAAAATATTACTAGAAACTGCGATTGCTCTACGCATATCTACCCAGCCATGAGCAATCCAGTCTCTAAAAATAGCTGGATTTAATGGATCCCAAGGATTCGGAATTGATATCTCTCCGTCAGAATAAAACTCTTTTTCAGGTGTAACCACCTCCTCCTCAAGTGCTGCTAACCCAATCAATGGCTTTACTAGAGACCCCACTGTATATAGACCAGATATTGTCCTATTAAAGAGGGGTTTTGCTGGATTATTAAAGATAGCCTCTATCTCTTTAGGGTTAGGATCTCCCGAAAAAACATTAGCATCAAACCCAGGATAACTGACCATAGCTAAAACTCCACCAGTTCTAGGATCAACCGCTATCGCAGCTGCATTAACCGATCCAACTTCTTCGGTTATTCTTGCTAATTCTTCATATATTTTATCTTGTAACTCTATATCAGACCACAAAACTAAATTATTCCCAGGCTTAGCAATAGAAACTACTTCTTCGGATTGAGCTCTCCCTTTGACATCCACGGCAACCCTTAAACTCCCCGGGGTAACTCTAAGATAGGATTCATAAAATCTTTCAAGCCCTGATCTGCCAATAAATTCATTGCTTATATAATCACTGTCCATCAGGGTTAGATCCTCTGGGGAAACCATTCCAATAAATCCTATCGCCTGAGAGAACGATCTGGCTCGACTATAGTCCCTATAAATTATTCTTTCAATATAAAGACTGCTGAGACTCCTCGTTCTAACTTCTAGCGGAATAAGTTTTTCCTGACTAATATCATTAAGAATCACAACCCGATTAGATCTAGATTTTTGAGCTTTCTCTATTAAATATTCATAATTTACCCCCATTACTTTAGACAGCTCTATAATTTCTTTTTGCCAATCATCCGACTTGCTTTTATTAAGGACCAATAAGAACTTGGGATTATTAAAAATTAACTGATTCATATTCCTATCATAAATAACTCCCCTATCAGCCCCTATCGCCATATAGCTAAATTGATTTCTTCTCGCCATAATAGAGTAGTATTCACCATCAACTATCTGTAATTGAAATGATCTTAAGAAGAGTATAGAGAATAATAAAAGAGAACAGATCATTAAATAATAGAAAGACTTTTCGGGGATGGGGACCTCTTTGCCTCTCTCCCTATTCATCTTGCCTACTTTTTTAGAACGACTAAGCCTGTCAAACAAAACATCTTGTGGTTGGATGTCTTGATTACCAAGTTTAATTCTTTTTTTCTTTAAGTCAGATGGTGGTAGGTATTCGAACATAGTTTTTTGCTAAAAATTTTAAGATAAATCCCGCAATAGTCATCATTATAATATAGGGGCCAATTGTACCTGATGAAAAAACATCCAAAAGAAACCCGCTAAAAACAACCAAAATAATACCAGTAAATTTTTCTGGTGCCTCAACAAAGAGAAAAAGAAAAATTAAAAAAAGACAAAAGAAGAAAAGATAATTGAAAAAATTAAACCCAACAAAAAAGCTTGTCTTTCCTATAAAGAGGAAAAAAATTAAAATTAATAGCAGTGCTATTCTAATAGTTCTATTAATCTGAAAATTCACCTTAAATCAGTTATAATAAAAACTTTCCTATCTCTTCTTATGTTGTAATAAGGTTTAATGTTTGCTAACTGGAAAGAGTTAGTCTCATCATTTCTAACATCATATATCGTTCCGATAAAGAGCCCTTGAGGAAAAATTCCTCCAAGAGAAACTGTAACTATCGGCGACCCCTCTCTAATATCTACTCCCTTGGGAAGTAACCTTATCTCTGAACTTAGGTTTCCACTACCATTAACCAATCCCATAAATCCCTCCTTTTGTATTTCGGCATCAAAGACACTCTCTCTGTTGGTGGTAAGCATCACTCTTGAAAAATTATTAAAGGTTTTTAGGATCTTACCAACTAAAATTCTATTTTCGGTTATAACTGGCATCCCTTTTAATATCCCATCATCAGACCCCCTATTAATTATAATCACATCTTCAAGGATATTTACTCCTGTAACAGTAGCCACCTTTATTGAAAATTCCCTATTCATTTCTATATCAAGAGCATTGCGTAAAGTCTTATTTTCATTCCTGAGCTCTTTCAGACCGATAATCTCTGCGCTTAGCCTGCTGTTTTCGTTTAAAAGAGAGATGTTTTGTCTTTTAAGATCTCCAGAATTAAAAATTGAGGTAGCCCATTCATATATAGAATCACTAATTTCCCAAAAAGTGGGCTGGAGCAATGAAGCAACGCGCAAGGAGTAATTAGAGACATCCCTAGAAAAAAAGATTAAGAGAGAGATAATCAAAATAAGAGAAAATACCTTAATAGAATATCTCCTTTTTCGATTATCCCTATTTCTAATAAAAACTCTCTTCATAAATATTATAATACCCCATTTCCTATTTTTATTCAAAAATCCTACCCTATTTGTCCTCTCATCTCTTACTTGGTCTTTTCTTTTTGTCTTTATTATTCTATAATAGAGATAATGTAATTTATAAAAGACTCTCAACAGAAGCTTAAAAATAGGTACTATTTTTAAGCTAATATTAAATATGCAAGAGACTTATCAAAAAATAATATTTCAAAAAGAAGCAGACCAAGAGATAAAGCGGGCTGAAGCAGAGGGAAGAGACGCCGACTTTTCTAATCAAACAATCCAAGAATTAAATTTTTCAGAAAAAGAGATTAGGTGTGGTTTAAATTTTAAAAATACTGTTTTTCTTGGAAGTCTTTATCTTGGGAAGAGCTCTATTATTGGAGACTTAACCCTTGAGGGAGCAGTTATAAATAACACTCTCTATATTGGAGAAATTAAAATAACGGGAGGCTTAATTGCATCAAGAATGGCTGTTAAGAACTCATTTAATGCAGTTGGTAGTAATGTGGGAGGACTCGTTAATATAGAAAAAGCTCATATCCAGGGTTTTTTAAGTTTAAATAAGGCCAATATAATAGGAAATGTAAATGCAAAAAGCTTACAGATTTTAAGTATGGAAACTGATAGTGGTGTCATTAAGGGAGATCTAAATATGCAAGCAGCTAAAATACAAGGATCTCTGGATATGGAGATGGGCTATATATCTGGCCTAGCTGATTTTCAGAAAATAAATATTTGGGGATTTTTTAATCTTTCTAATTGTAAAATTATGGAAGTTTTAATAATGAGAGAGTCTTATATTAAAGGAGAGTCTCTGTTTGAGGGACTTGAGTGCGAAGAGAGGATTGTCTCTTTTTGATTTAAGTAAGAGGGCATATACTAAGATAAATTCTTGGTCTTTTTTTAAAATTAAAAAATATTTTTTCTAAATAAATTTTTATATAAAGATGACCTTATCAAAGTATTTAATGATATCAGATAATAGACTAATAGATGAAAATAATACCTAAAAAAAAGAGAGAAAAACAAGAAAAAGAACCTCTGGTGAGGTTTACGCATCTTCATGTCCATTCTCATTATTCGCTACTAGATGGTCTCTCAAAAATAGATGAACTAATTAATTATGTGAAAAGCATGGGAATGGAATCGGTGGCACTAACTGATCATGGTGTACTATACGGAGCGGTTGACTTTGCTAAAGAGGCTAAAAAACAGGGGGTAAAGCCAATTATTGGTTGTGAGTTTTATGTTGCGATTGATGGAATGGATCAAAAAAGGCCAGGTATTGATGACGAAAGGCATCATATTATATTTTTAGCAAAAAACAAAAAGGGTTATCAAAACCTTGTTAAGATGGTAAGTAAATCACACCTTGATGGCTTTTACTATAAGCCACGAATTGATGAAGACTTAATGAGAGAACACTCTGAGGGGATTATCGCTCTCTCTGGTTGTATTCAAGGTAAAATACCTCAACTCATAGTTAAAAAAAGATTTGAAGAAGCCAAGGATACTGCCCTAAAATATCAGCAGATATTCGGAAAAGAGAATTTTTATCTAGAAATACAAGACCACCCCGCAATGAAAGAACAGTCAATCGCGAATAAGGGAATGATTAGCATCTCTAAGTCTACTGGAATTCCATTAGTGGCTACTAATGATTGTCACTACCTTAAACCTGAAGATAGCGATGCTCATGATATTTTAGTTTTAGTTAATACTGGAGCGAATATAAACACTGAGAAGAGAATAAATATGAAAGAATATGACTTATCTATGAGATCTCCAAAAGATATGTTCGATACATTTAAAGAAACTCCTTCAGCAATTGAAAATACTCAAAAAATAGCGGATCAGTGTAACTTTGAATTTGAATTTGATAATATTAAATTGCCATATTTTCCTGTCCCAGATAAAAAAACTGATAATGATTATCTTAAAGAACTGACTATGCTTGGATTAGACTCAAAATGCAAAAAACATAATCCATCGATAGTCAAAGATAGGATCGATTTTGAACTCAAAGTTATTGCTGACGCAAACTTCGCTTCTTATTTTTTAATTGTTCAGGATTTGGTTAATTGGGCTAAAGAAAAAAGAATAATTGTCGGCCCAGGGAGAGGTTCGGTCGGCGGCTCTTTAGTCT
>JAJOKY010000004.1 GCA_021129615.1 Minisyncoccota bacterium
CTCCAAATGTTGAGTTACTTGCACACAAATTAGTTCCAAAGCTTCCATGTTGTGCATAAACTATCTGAGCTATAGTTCTTAGCTGTCCCATAGCAGAGATTGCTCTAGTATCTCTAGCTCTGTCTCCAGCTCCTTGCATATTAACCATTACTGTCGCTGCTAAAATTGCAATAACACTCATTACAACTAGAAGCTCAATTAATGTAAAACCTTTCTTATTTTTTTTCATATTTTTTTCATATTTTTTTATCTTAAAATTTTCAACCTTTAAATTAATTTATCTAAATCTAAATATTAATCTGATATATTGGGGTTAAAATAGCAATTACTACCACCCCCACTAAACCACCAATAAGTATTATCATCAATGGTTCCATCATCTTAACCATTGTCTCAAGAGCCCTATCCACATCTGCTCTATAAAAGTTTACTACATTCGTTAGGGATGTGTCAATACTACCAGTCTTTTCACCGACGGTTACCATCTGGACAAAAAGGGCTGGGAAAAAATTGGGATACTTAATTAAAACTGAACTCATTAGATCACCCCTCCTAACAGCACTCTTTGTTTCATCAATTATTTTCTTGTAAGTGTGGCTATTAAGAACTCCCGATGTAACTTCTAGGGCTTGGACTATTGGGAGCCCTCCTGAAATAAGGGTAGAAATATTTTCAGAAATACGAACCATATTCATCTTTTTAATAAATTCTCCAACCATCGGAATTCTTAATAGTATGGCATCTATCGTTATGCGACCAACAGCAGTTCTAGCAAACCGAACAAATAGAAAAATACCTGCTATTATAACTATTACTGGAACCCACCACCACCGAATAAAGAAGTTAGCTGCCCCTAAGACAATAATCGTAATAAGGGGAAGCTCTTTCCCCTCAAAGAGTTCGCTTAATCCTGGGATAACAAAAGTCATAAGAAGAACTAATATACCAATAAAAACAACAAAAATAAATCCTGGGTAACTAAGGGATGCAATTATCTTATTGTTAAAATTAAACTCTCTCTCTTGATGATCGGCTAAGTAGTCTAGTGTTTCTGAAAGTCGCCCAGAGACCTCTCCTGACTTTATCATCCCAATATAGAATGGAGAAAATAATTTTGGACATAGTTGAAATGCTTGTGATAATGAGCCACCACCCTCTACCTTATCTCCAATTTTATTGATTTCTTCTTTGAACTTGCTCTTTTTAGTCTGTTTAGCTATAGATCTTAATGACTCAACAATAGGAACACCAGCTTTAAACATAATAGATATTTGCCTAGAAAAAAGGACGACATCCTTTTTGCTAATTCTTTCAAAGAGATTTATCTGTTTATTATAAATTGATGAATTCTCCTCTTTGAGGGATGTGATGTATAACCCATGCTTTTCTAAAATACTTATTGCCTCTTCTTTAGATGAAGCCTCAAGATTCCCTGTTTGGGTCTGATTATCTTTTGATTGAGCTTGATAGTTAAATTTCATATTTTTATATACTAAATAGCAATTTTCTTTAACTCGCTCGGTCTCCTTGAGTACATCAAAGCATCATCTATTGAGATTACTTCTTTTTGGATAAGGTGAGATAGGTATTTATTTAAGCTAGTCATCCCTTTTTCTCCAGATGTCTCTATAACAAAATCAAGTTCATGAATCCTGTTCTCTCTTATTATGTTAGCTGTAGCTGGAGTAGAAAACATTATTTCGCAAGCTGGAATGAGCCCCCCACCCTTCTTTGGCACCAAGCGTTGAGAGATAATCCCAAGAAGAGACAGCGCTAGTTGAGCCCTAACTTGTCCCTGTTGCTCCCCTGGAAAGCTATCAATAATTCTATAGATACTTTCACTGGCTGAATTAGTATGAAGGGTTGAAAAAACCAAATGCCCAGTTTCAGCAGCAGTAATTACTGTAGATATAGTTTCTGGGTCTCGCATCTCACCAACCATAATGATATCTGGATCCTGACGAAAAGATGACTTTAGCGCTATTGGAAATGACTTAGTATCATAATGGACCTCCCTTTGATCAATAATTGACTTGTCATCTTTAAATATAAACTCAATCGGATCTTCTATGGTTATTATTCTTTTAAATTGAGTTTTATTTATCCTATCTACTAAGGAGGCCAATGTAGTCGACTTCCCGTGAGATGACGGACCAGTCACTAAAACTAAGCCTTGGCTATACTCAGTAAACTTGGTGATTATCGGTGGAAGGCAGAGCTCTTCTATTGTCCCTATTTTGGTCGGAACCAACCTCAAAGAACAAGAGATAGAACCACTTTGGAAGAAAGCATTAACTCTAAATCTGTTTGTCCTATTAAAATCATAAGAAAAATCTAGCTCTTTTTCTCTTAAAAATTTCTCTTCTTGACTCTTGTCCATAAGAACCGATACTAGATTTTTTGAATCTTCATCTCTCACTATATCTATCTCTGTTACATTAAATAATTTCCCCATAATCCTAAAAGTTGGATGATGGCCTACTGAAATATGGACATCAGATGCCTTTTTATCTATTGACAGAGAGAGGAGCTTTTCTAATTCTTTATTATAATCTTTCATTTTTTTTATAAGACTTTAGTTTTCTTCATTAACTCTAAAAACCTCTTGAACTGTTGTCAACCCTCTTAAGATTTTCATTATACCATCCTGCTTTATAGTTACCATCTCTTGACGATTAGCCTCTTTTAGTATCCTGTCTTCTGTTGGTTCGATCATAATAATTCGTGATAACTGGTCAGTCATAGAGAGAACTTCAAAGAGCCCAAGTCTACCCTTATAGCCCCTATTGTTACACTTTTTACATCCAACCGCTTCATAAACTCCCGGAAAAGACATATCAATATCCTTTTTGATTTTTTCTGGCAACTTAGCTATTTCAGTATTAAATATATCAGATATCTCTTTTGATATTTTAATTTTTTTCTTACAAAACGGGCAAAGTAGCCCTACCAATCTTTGACCCATAGCAAGACTTAGAGATGCAGGCAAAAGAAATGGTGGAATCCCCATATCTATAAGACGAGGAATAACTCCAACAGCATTATTGGTGTGAAGGGTTGAAAAAACTATATGTCCTGTAAGAGCTGCATGAATAATTAAGGTAGTCGTTTCTTCATCTCTTGCCTCACCGACCATAATAATATCGGGATCTTGTCTTAAAATATGACGAAGCCCATCAGAAAAATTATAGCCTATATCAGGACGAACTTGCGAATGATTTATCCCTTTTATAAAATACTCAATTGGGTCTTCTAGTGTTACTATATTAACCCCTTCTTCGTTAAGAATATTCAATAATGAATAGAGTGTAGTCGTTTTTCCAGACCCAGTTGGCCCAGTAGCAAGAATTAGCCCATAGCGCCGACGAGTAGCCTCTTCAACTATTTCAAGATTTCTACCTTCAAGCCCAAGGTCTTTTAATAAGTGAATGCCCTCACCAGAAACCAAAACTCTCATTACAACTTTTTCTCCAAGAGAGGTCGGAAAGGTTGAAACTCTAAAATCAATCTCTTTATCATAAACTATTGTTGAAAATCGCCCGTCTTGAGGGATTCTAACTTCATCTATCTTCATATTAGATAAGATTTTAATTCTAGCAATTATAGCTGTATGAATTTTACTTGGAAGAAATATTGACGAATGCAAGATTCCATCAATCCTAAATCTAACCCTAGACTTATCTCTAAATGGCTCTATATGAATATCTGATGCATTTCCATCTACTGCATATTTTAATATTACTGCTACCATTTTAATAACTGGTGCATCTGGAGATAGCGATCTTTCATTAATGTTCTCGGCTAAAGCCTCTTCTTTGTTCTCGCCTTCTAACTCTCCCTCAAGACTTTTAAGCGCATGGGAAAATTCTTTTTTTAATGTCCGATACTGTTTAATGATTTCATTAAAATTACTAGCAGTTATTAGAGATATCTCATATGAAAAATTGTTTTGCCTAGATAAAAAATTTAAAACCTCTTGAGCCTTGAGGTCTTCAGGGTATACCATTCCAATCTCTAAAACATTACCAGTGATTTTTAATGGAATCATTTTATAGTGCCTAGCCGACTCTTCTGCTATAAATTCAAGAGCCTTTAGGGAGACCTCTTCTATACCCACATCTCTAAATGGTATTCCTGTAATGTCACTTTTTAAATGAAATAGTGGTTTTTCTGGAAAAATTTTCTTCCTAATAATAACCTCCTCCTCTCTGTCTCCTGATGCCTTAACCTCTGACTCAAGAATAATAACTTCATCTTTTGTAATTACCTCTTTTTCTGCTAATTTTTGTATTAATTTATTCATTATAAGACAAAATTATTCTAAAATTAAATCTTTAAAATCACCCTATTCAGTTATCTCTTCTTGAATTATCTCTTCTCCAGCATCAAACTCCTCATTGATGTTTTCTGGTAAGTTTTCTACCAAAGATCCAGAAATAAAAGGATTAGTTCTTCCAACAACCCCATCAAACGGAGGGATTGGGGTAAATGACCTAGATAAATTAAAATCCTTATATTGACTAATAATTTCAATCGCTGAGATTATTTCTAGATAATTTCTATCCTCAATAATAATTTTTTCTGGTTTTTCAAATTCAAAATCTATTCCTATAAAATTATTTAAAAAAAATATTACTATAACAAAAGCAACTAAATATATTAGGGCGTCTTTATTGCCTTCTCCTTTTAAAAATTTTTTGATCATAGTTAATAAGAATAAGTTGTAATATTTAGAGTAAGAGAGAATCTTGTCATCTCTTCTTCCTCAGTCATAGAAATTGAAGCACTATTTATAGAGATTAATTTCCCTTGACCTTCTATCTCTCTTATAAAATTCTTCATAGCCTCATAGCTATTGCCCACTACACCTAGTTCTAATGAAGTTTGGCGAAGCCCACTTCTTCCTTCAACATCAGTTGTTGTCATCGGCCCAAGATTTGATAACAGCATCCCAGATCCAGCGACAAGTGACTCAAAGTGTTTAATCATTGAGGGAGTTGAGGGCTCTACAGGAAAACCCCTACTTATCTCATCTAGAATTTCACTATGTGGTTCCAGTTTTTTTCCTATTTGTATCAATGACTCTATATAAATACCCTCTTCCTCTAAAGCCTCTATCCCCCTATCAATTGAAACTCTAGTAGTCAAAAACTCCTGATAGGAGAAAGGAATTACAAAAAGAATAATAAGAACAGCAAAGAAATAAGTAGTTAGTATTTTTTTTATGTCATTCATTGGTTGGATTAATTAAATAATTTACTACTTAATACAATCGATATTGGGAAGCTAACACTCCCATCACCGCCGATTGTAAAGTTGGCAACTTCAGCACTAGTAATTATTGGACTATTATTGAATATCCTTACTTGTTGATCATAAGCTATAATATTCTCAGCTATCCCACTTGCACTAATTCTTTTATCAGCAACACTTATTTTAATATCGGAAAGATAGACTTCTGGATGAAGAACGCTTTCTAGTGCTGAAAAAAACGGGAGAACAGAGGTTCTTTTTTGGAGAATATATGAAAAATCAGAAGTAACTTTGTGATGAGTATTTATATTATTTTTTAGCTCAATAATCTCGGGGTTCTGTTTTTTTCTATTTATTTCATCCCTTATTCCTAGAAGATCACCAGACAGCAACCAGTTCATAGCTAAAAAACCAGCAGATACCATTATCGATAAAAGAAGAAGACCAAGCCCAATATAAAAAAACATATCTTGAATAGGGCTCTTTTTTTCTCTGTCTCCCTTAGGAATAATCTCCATATTGTTTTATTGATTATTTTTTAATATTAATATTTCTAAGCGCTAATCCAATAGCTACAGAATATCGCGCTCCAAGTTCTTGGATGATATTATTTAGTGATGGTGGATAATTAATATCAGAAAAAGGTTGTGCTATACTTACATCTTTCCCAGTTTTTTTAATAAAATAATTTAAAAAACCTGGAATAACTGGCAACCCACCGGAAAAAATAATTTTATCTATTTTTTTCTTCTCCTGTTTAAAGAAAGAATCAGAGACCTTATTTGACTCCATCACTAAATTATCAATTCTTTCTTTAAAAAATTCTTTAGTCTCACTATCATCTATCCCTCTTTTCTCTATCATCTTTTCTGCTTCATTATAACTTATATTTAAAAGATCAGCAAGCCCTCTAATATTTTTACCATTTGAAAAATTAATACTATAGGTTGATTTGATTCTATTATTTTCAGAAATGGTAATTGTTGTACTTTGAATTCCGATATCAATCAATTGAATAACTTTGTTCTGATTATCTTTTTTAGTTAATGCCCTAGCTAAACTAAAAACTTCTGCCTCTACAGAAAAAGACTCAATTCCTGCTAATCTAGCCACTTTTTGATATTTAATCATAATATTATTTGGGACAGCAACCATTAGAATCTTTAGCTCTTTTTTCCCCCTATTTTCTTCTTCTCTTATAACCAACCAATCGAGGCTTGTCTTCTCAAGTGGTAATGGTATATGCTGTTTCGCCTGAAAACGAACTGTAGAATCGATATCTTCCTTAGGAACTAGTGGTATATTAAATATAGTAAAAAAACTCATAAAATCGGGAATAGAAAAAACGGCTTTTTTGGTTTCTATCTTTAAGGCCCCTAGTATCTCCTTAATACTATTGGCTGTATCTTCCTCTGATAAAAGAAAAATCTTTTTTTCCAAAGTATTGTCTATCTGACTCTCTCTTATCTCATTAATTTTCTCGCCATAATTCTCAAGAAAAATCCCTTTTTTAGAATAAGAAAGCTCGACAATCTTTATAGAAAAAGTCCCTATATCTATCCCTAAATATTTTTGAGGTTTTGCAAAGAATGATAAAAACATTTTTTGTTTAATTGTTTCACTTATATTATCATATCAAGACACTGAGAGCAATATCTTAATCAGACCTATTTAGCATATTGAATAGCCCTACTCTCTCTTATGACATTTACTTTTATCTCACCAGGATATTTTAATTCATTATGAATCCTAGACGCTACCTCTTTTGCTAAGTTGCTAGCTTGAAGATCGTCTATTTCTCTTGGATTAACAAGTATTCTTATCTCTCTTCCAGCTGCAATTGCATAAGACTTCTCTATCCCCTTAAAAGAATTAGCTATCTCTTCTAGGTCCCCCAGTCTTTTAAGATAATTTTCAAGATTATCTTTCCTCGCACCAGGCCTAGCCCCAGATATAGCATCAGCCGTTTGAACTATTATTGCTTCTGTACTTTCATAAGGATACTCCTCATGGTGAGACTTTACAGCACTAATAATTTTAGCACTTATCCCAAACTTCTCTAAAACCTTAGCCCCTATTTCGGCATGAGATCCTTCAACTTGATGATCAAGAGCTTTCCCTATATCATGAAGCAGTCCCGCTTTTCTGGCATCAGCCACATTTACCCCAATTTCAGCTGCAAGTCCTGCTGCCAAAAAGCTGACCTCTATAGAATGAAGTAATACATTCTGCCCATAGCTAGTCCTGAACTTTAACCTCCCTATTAATTTAACTAATCTAGGGTCTAATCCGACTATGCCTGCCTCGTATACTGCGGCCTCCCCTGCGTCCTTAATCTGTTTCACTATCTCTCCTTCAGCCCACTTTACTGTGCTCTCTATTCTAGCAGGTTGTATCCTCCCGTCTCTTATCAATTTCTCAAGAGCCGTCTTAGCTATCTGTCTTTTCACAGGATCAAATCCAGATATAATAACTACCTCAGGAGTATCATCTACTATAATCTCAACGCCAGTTGCTTTTTCTAGCGCCTTAATATTTCTTCCCTCTTTCCCAATAACCCTCCCCTTTATGTCATCCCCAGGAAGACTAACTGTGCTTGTAGTAATTTCATGAGTATGGTCAATGGTACATTTTTGGATAACAGTAGATAGTATCTCCTTAGCTCTTTCTTCATATTTTTCCCATCCATTCTTTTCAATTTCTCTTATTTTAGCCAAAATCTCTTCAGAGTTTTTTTGTTTCGCAATGGATATTATCTCAAGCTTGGCGTCTTCCTCAGTAATGCCAGCAATTCTTTCAATCTTTTTCTTAATCTCTTTCTCAGACTCTTCTATATTAGATTTAATAATTTTTAATTTTTCAATCTTTTTATTAAATTCCGTTTCTCTTTTTTCGTATTCAATATACTTCTCATCTAGAGAATTCTCCCTTTTTAAAATTATTTTCTCCCTTCTTAGTATCTCTTGATTTCTCTCATTGATCTCCTTTTTAGCAGACTGAATAATAGACGATGCTTTTTCTAACGCTTCATCTTCTATTTTTACAGCCTCCTCTCCGCTTTTTTTTATCTTTCTCTGTATTTTCGCTTCAATTGTTTTATAGTTCTTTTTGGCTATAGACTGTCGTATATAATACCCAAAAACGCAACCTAAAAAAATTGCTCCCATTACAGTCAAAACAGTTTCAATCATAGTTTTTTGCTTTGACTTTTAGTATAACTACAAGTCACTAAAAGCTAAATAGTACTCTTATAGGAGTATGAGATTCTAAAATAGTAATTATCACTTCTCGCTAAAGGGCTTATACTAAAAGCCAAAATTTAAATTTAATTATTAAATTGACTATATCAGTTTTCAAACTATAAATCAATGATTTTCCCATACTTCTTGATTTTAGAAGATACAATAACCAATAACTAAAAGGGGAAGAGGAAAGAACGGATGAGAAGAAGAGAAAGAAATTGCAGAGGACAGGCCTCCGCAGATTTCTTCTCTTCTCTATTATTTTGAACGGAGCAGAGCGGAGTGAAGGATTTCGGAGAATCAGAATTCAGGAAGAAAGGAAGAGGGGTAAGAGGGGAATTGCTTAATTATTTAATTTCGGATTACGAATTACGAATTAGAATAGGAAAGA
>JAJOKY010000002.1 GCA_021129615.1 Minisyncoccota bacterium
CAAAATTACCACCGATATAGTGATAGCCAACTTTTTGGACTACACCACTTGCTGAGGCATAAATTGGAGTTCCACAATTATTAGCGATATCAATTGAACTTTCCCAATGGATTACTTGAGTAATAAGCCCTGATGTAGGAGGTATAAGCCAAGAAGAGGATTGGAAAGTGCTACTTCTTTTTTTGACATCCCTAGTTATGATAGACTTGGGCATTTTCCCCCCAGGAACTATCAAAATATCACCAGTAGAAATCTCTATATCTTTAAGATTATTATAGTTAATAACTATATCTGCATCTACCCCATACCTAGAAGAGATGCCTTTTATAGTATCTCCCTTCTCTACAATATGAAAAATCCCAGATGTTGGGAGTATTATTAGCTCTTGCTTAGGATTAATTTTGTTATTTTTTAGATTATTTGCCCAAACAATGGTATCTTTTGATATCTCAAAATTTTCAGATATTTCACTTAGAGTATCACCATCTTGTACGATATAAGAGATTATCTCAGGCCTACTTTCTTTATGGGAGTGGACACCAAGAACTTGAGTTTTGGGATGGAATAGAATAGAGGATGATCTAATGGTATTCCCTTGTGAGACTGAAAGACTGAATGAATCCTGAGGGAGAGCACTTGCAATTAAAAAAACATTATTTTGATTTTTTACCTCATTTAATTGAGTACTACTCTCGATTGGAATAGTGCCCATACCTCTAAAGAATAAAAATCCGAACATACTCACTACTATTATCTTTACAGCAAAAGACAGATCTTTAGAAGATCCCTTATTTTTCTTAGCCATACTGGATATTATCTTTTTAAACCCCCTAACCTGTTGAGTAAAAAAAGTTTTGAGTAGCGTACTAATTTTTTAAATGATATTTTTTAATAACTGAATTTTAGTCTTCTAAGGGGCAAAAGTCAACTACTTTTTCCACATCTTATAAGACTAATTTTATTTAGCTACATTTAACTTGGAATTATTATTTTTACACTTCTTACAGGTCTTTGCTTCTGGTATAAGCTCTATTCTCGCCATACTTATAGGTTCAGAACATAAACTACACTTTCCATATTCTCCTCTATTAATTCTCTCAATCGCATTCGTTAGGTTTTGTATTTTTAGCTCTAGGACCTTTTCTATCGATAATAGTGAGCTATACTCCTCTACTTCATCAGCCTCTTCATCAAGAATTCTATCAGTATTAAAATTTGGGAACCTAGCGTTCCAGTCATTGGGAATAGACTTATTCTCTTTTGCAAATTCATTGATAATTTTTATCAAGCTCTCTTTTTCAGCTATCATTCTTTCACTTAGCTCTTCTAGTTTTTCTTTTTTAATTTCCATTTTATTTTAAATTATTTAGTGAATGCTTAATTGCCCGTTGAGAGGTTGCGAGTATAAATAAGTTGGAATCTTCTCTTTGGACAAGAGAATAGCAAATCTTATTTTCATCGACATACTCTTGACAGCGGACTATGTCTCGATCTTGAATTGATGGGATAAATTCTTCAACTAATATTTCAGGATTTCTCCCAAGCAATAAGATAAATTCTGAAAGATATTCCCTTGTATCATATTCCCATCCCCTCATTACCTCTAAAAATCCCTCACTTTCTATCACCTTAGCTATAAAAATAAGATCAACTCTTTCTTCAAATAGATAAGCGAACAACCCAAAAGTTTCTCTATCTACTCTATTATTAAACTCTAGCGGTAAATTAAGATTAAGGCTACCCAATAATAATTCTATAGATACAGGGACTAACCCTTCTTCACTTTCTGTTTTTAAAACTAGAGAGGATAGAGATCCTTCTTCTGCATTTAATCTTATCTGCTCAAGAGTGCTCTGTGAAAAATTATTAATCTCTATTATTATAGGATCCTGTCCAGTGTTCTCAGCAAAAAATGAGATTGGCTGGGCTTCAGTGATGATAGGCGGCTCTTTAGTTTCATCATTTTTTATAACCTCGCTAGCGATATCTGTTACTGGATCTCTTCGAATCATCTGATATATAACCAAGAAAGCGACAAGAGCCGATAGAACAAATATTACAATAATCATTATTCTGATAAGAATTTTTTCTTTTTTATAGGGATTAGGGCTGATAGAAATTGATCTAGACTCTCTCTTTTCTTTTTTATTACTGTCTTCTGTTGGTATTTGGTGATCTTCCCCATTGATTCTCTTTAAAAATTCCCTTCTCTCTTTTTCCTCTTTTGCTTTTTGGGAGAACAGGGGAGTTGCTTCTTTTTTTATCTCTAATGAATCTACCCCTTCTAGTGGTGGGAAGACATCAAGCTCTCTATTAACATTCTCTAATGTTGACCCTTTCGTGATACTAATATCTACCTCTTTTTTATTTCCAACATCATCAATCGGGGCACTTGAGCCCTTTTTTTGTTGCTTCTTTAGATATTCTTGATAAAAAGACATATATTATAAATTATTTTTTTCTTGTTTAGCTAACTCTAACATAAAATTGAAAAACTCTGGGTTTTCTTTAATCTTTACAAGGTCTAACTCAGTACTAGAAGAGTTTTTTTCGATATAAGAAACTACGATATCATAGTCACTTTTCTCTAAAGACTCGCTGGAGTTGATTTTCGGATCTTCAATAACCATAGTATCTTTCCCCCTCTCTATTGTTTCTTCCTCTCTATTTTTTACACCCTCTCTTACCTGTGATTCATCCTGATCAAGCTGTGGATCCTCGGTAGGGGCAGGAGCACCTTGGGCTTGTCCTTCTTCTATTCCTTTTTCCTTGACTTCTTTCACTTTTTGTCTCTCAATTTTTTCTAACCTCTCTATCTCTTCTTCTTTTTGTTGCTTACTCTCTTCTTCCCTTTTTTGCCTCCTAACTTCCTCCACTCTTTCAGTCTCTGCCTGCTTAGCTTCTTCTATCCTCTTCTCTTTTTTAATTGCTTTTTCATCATTTACTCCCTCTTGAGTATCTTCTTTATCGCCCTCAAGAGACTCGTTTATTTTCTCTATCTTATTGATTAGATCCTTTTTTCTTTTTATTATTCCAGAAATTTCTTTCTCTTCTATGTCAATCTCTCTTATCCTACTATAAATTGGCCATTTTTTAGACTCAAGACTCCTCCTCTTATCTTCAATTTCCCTTCTCTCTTTTTCAGTTTTTCTCTTCTCCTCTGTATTAACTAGTTCAATTTTTCTACTCTGAATGCTTGTTTCATCTTTTTCTATCCCTAGTAATTCCTCATCTATACTGGCAAGACTAGAGTTTAAATCATCTTTCTCTCTTAATATCTCCTCCCTTTTGCTCTCTATTCCATCGCTAATTTTTTCTATTTCTTCTAATTTTTTTTCAAAAATTTCTTTCTCTTTCTTGAGACTATCTTCCTTTATGAAAAAAGACAGCCTATCTCTTTTATTAAGTATTTTTTGATATTTAATTTCGGTTTCCTTTATAGATTTCTCCAGATCTTTCAGCTTATCTTCTTCTGCCCACCTTAACTCCTCAATATCTCTTCTCTTATTCTCAATAGCTATCATTTCTTCAGATATCTTTTTCTGCCCCTCAGAGCTAGTCTCAGTTTTTCGTTTTTTTTCAAGATCGATCTCTTCTTCTTCTATCTTATTCCTCGCTCTTTCTATAGATTTAATGGAATCGACTAGGGCTTCTTTTTTTCTGTTCAGCTCTTTTTTTTCATTAGAAACAGCCTCCTCTTCCTTCATAACAATCTGAAGACTTTCTTCTTTTTCTTCTTTATCTTCTTGATATTGTGTATATAGAGACATATTTTTTACTTTAATGTTTTTTTCTATTATTGGGATTCTTTTAATCGGACTCTATTTGATCTAATATATAATTTAAAAAATTATTATCAATTTTTATCCTTTCTATGTCTTCTTCTGGAGAATCTGAGTTTTTATAAATATACTCTTTAATGATATCATAATTTTCATTTTTTTCCATCTCTGATAAAGATTTTTCTTTATTATTTGACTGAGTAGGTATATCAGCTAAGGTTATTTTTTCTATTTTTTTTCGTATAAGGGCCTCCTTGTTTTCTATTTTCTGATACCTATTTTTCTCTTTCTCTAATTCTTTTTCAAGGCTTTTAATAACAATCTCTTTAGGTTTTCTCTTTTCTTCATTTTCTCTTATTTTGTCTTCAACTAACCATCTCTCTTTCTCTATCTCTCTTAACCTGATTGGGTCTTTTTCTGAAGACTCTTTTGCTTCAATATTTCTTCTTTCTTCTGTTAAAATCTCTCCATCTCTTGTAATTGAATATAACTCTTCATTAACATCTCTATTTCTAGCTATAATTTTATCAAGATTTTTTTGGATTGAGGACTTTGACAATAGTATGTTATTTAGCTCTATCTCTAATGCGTCCCTCTCTTTGTCGAGCCTTATCTTTTCTAGTTTTGAATAGATATTCTCCAGAGAAGAGCTGTTTTTAAAACTAGCCTCTTCTATCTTCTCATATCTTTTTGTAATCTCTTCTATCTCGTTTGAAATTTTAAGAAGCTTATCGTCCCAACCCCACCTCTCTTCTTCAATAGCCCTCCTTTTTTTCCTCCAAACCCAAAGGTCCTCTTCAGTGTTTTTTTTGTCTTTTTGAGGATCTATTCCTGCTTCCTTCTCTTCTATCTCTCTTTCTTTTGCCTTCACCTTATCTAAAGACACAGAAATGTCTCTTTTCTTTTTTTCTAGCTCATTTTTTTCAGAGATTAAGATCTCCTTAATAATCAATATCTCTTTACCTTTTTCTTTTAAATCATCAATTTTTGTAAGCAGGGCTCCTTCACTTTCTTCTTCCTCTCTTTTTATCTTTTCCTCCTCTTCCCTCTCTATCTCTTCTTCTTTTTGTCTTTTAATTGTTTCTCTTTTTTTAGACTCTTCTTTTTGTCTCTTAGCTTCTTCTCTTCTCTTTTTTTCCTCCTCTTTTTCTTCTTCTATTCTTTTATTCTGTTCTTCTATCTCCCTTTTCTCTTTTTCTTGCCTTATAATCTCTTCTTTTTGTCTCTCAACCATCTCTGCTTTTTTGATTTCCTCTTTTCGTCGCTCGGCTTCTCTTTTTTGTTCCTCTACCTTTTCATCCTCTTTTTTTTCTACTCCTTCAATCTCTATTTCCTTCTTTTCTTTTACCTCACCCCCACCTTTATCCTGCTCTTCTTTTTTAATCTTTTTACCAAAAGAGCTTTGGTTATCTTGCTTTGTATTGTCAATTAATTTTTCTTCTTTCTCTTTAATTATGATAGGGGGTTTCTCATTCTTTGTCTCTTTTTTTATATGGCTACCGCTTAATGCATCAATATCTTTTTGCATTGTCCTTATATTATCACTTCTATCCTTATTGTTTTTTTCCACCTCTTCTTTTCTCATTCTTTTATTTCTTAATAAGCATCTTTTATAGAGAGACTAATTCTTCCCTGATTATCAATTCCGACCACTTTAACAGAAACTATCTCTCCAACCTTTACAATATCTTCCACTTTATCTACCCGATCATTAGAAAGTTTAGATACATGGACTAGCCCATCCTGCCCTGGTAAAATTTCCACAAAGGCTCCAAAATCGAGAATCCTCTTTACTTCTCCCTTAAAAATTTCCCCAATCTCAACCTCTCTAACGATGCTTTTTACCCATTCAACAGCCTTTTCAGCTGATTCCTTTTTGTTAGAAGTAATAAAAATTACCCCCGAATCCTGTATGTCTATTGTAGCCCCAGTTTTATCTATAATCTCATTAATTACCTTACCACCAGGTCCGATAACCTCTTTTATCTTATCAGGATTAATCTTAAATGAGATAACTCTAGGAGCATATTTTGAAAGATTTTTTCTAGGGCTACCCAAAACCTCTTTCATTTTCCCCAAAATTTTAAGACGAGTTTTTTCAGCGCGATCAAGGGCTTCATTAAAAACTATATCATCGATCCCTCTAATTTTAGAATCCATCTGGATAACGGTTACCCCCTCATCTGTTCCTGCAACCTTAAGATCCATCCCCCCATAATGGTCTTCAAGTCCCTGTATATCAGTAAGTAATTTATATTCCATATTTTGCTTATTTTGTATTATTCCTATCGATATACCAGCTACAGGTTTTTTTATAGGAACACCAGCATCCATTAGGGCTAATGATGTACTACAAATCGAAGCCATTGAAGTTGATCCATTAGAGGAAAGAATCTCAGAGACGACTCTAATCGTATATGGAAAGTCATCGATACTTGGAAGAATCGGAACAATCGCTCTTTCAGATAATGTCCCGTGTCCGATATCTCTTCTACTCGGACCTCTCATTGATTTTATTTCACCAACTGAATAGGGGAGAAAATTGTAGTGGTGTATAAATCTTTTTTCCTTAGGTCCTTCCATCGATTCTATCAATTGGTAATCTCCGGGAGGACCCAGTGTTAAAGTTGATAAAACCTTAGTTTGCCCTCTTGAAAATAGACCAACTCCATGAAGTCTTGGAAGAACACCTACCCGACCTTCTATTTCTCTCAGTTGGTCAACCTCTCTTCCATCGGGGCGACTCCCACCAGAAAGAATCTCTTTTTTAATGATTTCTTCGGTTTTATCTTCAATAAATAAGAAAAATTGCTTTATTTTTTCTCTGTCGTCTGGGTATTTTTTTTGTAAAACAGCAGAGACCCTCTCTTTTAACTTCTCAATTATATCTAATCGTCTTGCCTTATCTTTTTCGCTTAAAGCAACAACGATATCGTCTCCCACTATTTCAGATATCTCTTTTTTAAATAGCTCATCTATTACTACTGGTTCTATTTCAATTTTTTTCTGTCCAATCTCTCTTGTAATCTCTTCTTGAATATCACAAAGCTTCCCTATATACTCTTTAGCAAAAATAAAGGCTTTATGGATAATGCTATTTTTAGATTCTTTAAAATCTCCATCAATCATATTGATAGAGATATTGTTTCCATCTTTAACTCCTGTGAAAACTACATCAATAGGACTATTTTTCCTTTCAATATAGGTCGGGTTTGCTATAAATTGATTATCTTTAATTCCGACCCTTACTGCTCCTACTGGTCCATTGAATGGTATATCAGAAATCATTAGTGCTACTGATGATGAAACTAGTCCTAGTATGTCGGGAGCATTTTCTTCGTCCCACGAGAAGCAAGTTGAAATTATTTGGACCTCTCTACCTTTAAGATTTTTTGGGAAAGCTGGCCTCAGAGCTCTATCGATAAGTCTTGAGGTGATAGTAGCTGCATCTGATGATTTCCCCTCTCTTCTGGTATATCTTGATCCACCTATTTTGCCGCTAGCATAAAATTTTTCTTCAAAATCAACAACCATAGGAAAAAAATCCATATCCTCCTTTACCTTTCTAGACATAGTTACAGCAGAAAAAACTACAGTGTCTCCATATTGGACAAAAACACTACCATTAGATTGTTCAGCCAAACTATTTGGTTTAATAGTAATCTCTTTTTCTCCAACTAAAACTCTATATTCTTTCATAGGTTGTAGGTTACATCATTTTTTCAATAAAAATTTTTTTGAATACTTTGCTAAGTCTGTAAATTCATCAGCCTCTTCTACAAGAGAATGAGATGCAGTCTTAGCAAAAGCTATAAGCTCAACTCTTTTCCCTTGATTTTTTAAATACTCTACTAGTGGGATAAAATCACCATCTCCTGAAACTAAAACTATAGTATCAAGAGTTGGGGATATCCTAATAGCATCAATAACAAGACCGACATCCCAATCTCCCTTTTTTTGTCCTCCATAAAACTCTTGAAGATCCTTTACTCTTGTTTCAATCCCGAGTTTTGTTAAGGCTTCAAAGAAAGATTTCTCCTCGCCAGTCTTTGTTTTTATAACATAAGCAAAAGCCCTTATTAGGTTCCTATTTTCTACTGCCTTTTTTAATATTTCTCCAAAATTTACTCTAGATTTATACAAATTCTTTGCAGAGTGATATAAGTTTTGGACATCTATTAGAACAGCAACCCGTTGGCCAAAATGTTTATTTTTCATTTTTTCTTAAGCCCAACTTTTTTAACAATACTACTGTATCGTTTTTCATCTTCATTTTTTAGAACAGCAAGTAATTTTTTTCTTTTGACTACCATTTTCAAAAGCCCTCTTCTAGAATGATTGTCTTTGTGGTTCTTTTTTAGATGAAGAAGCAATCTCTTTATCTCTTCACTTAAGATTGCGATTTGAACATCAGGAGACCCAGTATCTTGAGCATGAAGCTTATGCTCTTTTATTAATTTTTGTTTCTCTTCAGTTGATAACATTTGTTTTATTTTTTCTTTTTACTCTTTCGACTTTTAGTATAAAATCTTATATATTACCTTTACTATAATTTTATAGCATAACTTTATTATTATGACTAGCTAGTTTCCCCCCTCCCTTCCGTTCCCATCCGTTCCCCTCCGTCATTCTGAGAGTAAGCGAAGAATCTCATCCTCCGGGAACGAGATCCTTCACTCCGCTCCACTCCGTTCAGGATGACGGAGAGGAAGAAGAGACAGAATCTGCGGAGGTCCATCCTCCGCAGATCTATTTTGTGTGTCTTTATATAACCAAGTTAGAACTTATTTTATCAAAAATTGTTAAAAATTGCCAGCGTTTTGATTTAACTAATCGGTAGTCTTACGAGCTTCTGTTGTAGCCCCCGCTCCACTCGGAGCGACAACACCAACCGCATTGCGCACCTTCGCGATCGCT